>JAYZBK010000176.1:0-47694 GCA_036339295.1 Planctomycetota bacterium | reverse complement strand
ATCGGGAACGCCTTCGATCCCCGCCGAATCCGCCAGCCACGCCCGGAGTCGATCGGCGGCCTCCGCCTCGGCGGTGGCGACCGCCGCCTCGGCTTCCGCGATCCGGGCGCGGGCGGCGTCGAGGCGGGCGTCGATCCCGGGCGTGGTCAGCAGGAGGCTCGGGGTCGGGGTCGCGTTGGTGAAGTGCGAGTAGAGCCCGCTCTCCTCGATGTCGTCGAAGAAGGCGAAGAGCTCGTAGTACTCGCGCTGCGAGATCGGATCGAACTTGTGGTCGTGGCACTGGGCGCACTCGGTGGTCAGCCCAAGCATCGTGGTGCCCATCGTGTGCACCCGATCCGCCACGTACTCGACCCGGTACTCCTCCTCGACGCTGCCGCCCTCGTTGGTCATGCGGTGCAGGCGGTTGAACGCGGTCGCCAGCCGCTGGTCGCGGGTGGCGTCGGGAAGCAGGTCGCCCGCGAGCTGCCAGCGGAGGAAGTCGTCGTGCGGCAGGCCGTCGTTGAAGGCCCGGATCACCCAGTCGCGGTACGGCCAGACGGGGCGATCGACGTCGCTCTGGTAGCCGTAGGTGTCGGCGTACCGCGCCAGGTCGAGCCATGGCGTGGCCAGGCGTTCACCGAGGGCGGGGGAGGCGAGCAGTCGATCGACGACGCGCTCGTAGGCTCCCGGGGCGTCGTCCGCCATGAAGTCGGCGATCTCCGCGGGAGTGGGCGGGAGGCCGGTGAGGTCGAACGTGACGCGGCGAAGGAGGGTCGAACGATCGGCCTCGGGCGTGGGGGAGAGGCCGGCGGCGTCGACCCCGGCGCGGATCCACGCGTCGATGGCGTCGATCGAGTCGTCGGCGGCCGGGGTCGCGTGTCGCGTCGGTGGCGTGAAAGACCAGTGGCCCTTCCACGTCGCCCCCTGCTCGATCCAGCGACGGATGGTCTCGATCTCGTCCGGCGACAACTGGTGTCGGGCCTCGGGCGGCGGCATGACCCGCTTCGGGCTTCCGTGCGTGATGCGCTCGAAGAGCAGGCTGGCATCGGGGTCGCCGGGGACCACCACGCCGAAGTCGCCGAGCAGGCCGTCCTCGGTGTCGACCCGCACCTCCGCCCGTCGGGCCTCGGCGTCGGGGCCGTGGCATTCGAAGCAGGTCCGCGACAGGATCGGGCGAACGTCGAGGTCGAAGTCGACCGGGACGTCGCCGTCCGCGGCCCCCGCGGTGGATGCGACGCCCGCCGCCGCCAGGAAGGCGAGCGACGAGCAGGTCTTCGCGAGGGACGTCGGACGGGGCATCACCCCAGTCTACGAGGCGACCTCGATCGGGCCCGCGTCAATCCGCGGCTTCAGTCGATCAGGACGATCTCGTGCCGGTACCAGCCGTTCTCGAGGCGGGTGCTGATCATGTCCCCGCGGGCTCCGGCGTAGATTCCGGTGCCGCCGACGATGGCGCGGATGATCTCGCTGTCCGTCTCGACCTGTCCGGAGCGGTAGGCATGCGCACCCGAGACGAGGATGCTGTCGTTCGTGCCGTACCAGTCGAGCTCGATCGAGGTCATTCGATGCTCGCGGTCGTCGGCTTCCCGACGGTCCCGGGTCACGATCATCGTCCCGTTGCAGTGCCCGACGATCCGTGCGGACTCGGCACCACCGCGACCGATGCGCGACTCGTCGAGGTCGACGGCCAGGTCGGCATGCCAGGCGATGATGTCGCCGTGCGTTCGATTGTCGTCCCCGAGGTCGTATCGGGCGATCGAGGGAGGGGCGTTGTAGAGCGTCATCGACTGGTGCCCTGCGCAGCCACCGAGCGATCCGAGGAACGAGACGAGGAGCAGGGCGACGAGGGAGGGGTGGGATCGCATGGTGGGTTCTTCCGGGTGGCGGTGGTTCGCGAACGACCCGCAGGATACCCCGGCGGATCAGCCGCCGAGGGACCATCGCACGGACGGGATCCACGCGGGCTCCTCCCCGCCATCGGCCCGGTCGCGATCCGACCGTCGCCGGCGGTCGTTCCTGGTCCACGTGATCGACCAGCCGAGACCGTCGATCGGTCCCAGCGACACGACGGGACCGCGGCCGCCCCGGCCCGCCTTCACCGAGATCGTGTCGTCCTCGATCTCGCGGCGGTGGGGCCCGTGCTCCTCGTCCGCCAGGTGCTCGACCAGGGAGGAGGCGATCGGGGCGAGGTCGATCCGCCCGCGGTCGGGAAAGGTGGTGGCGGCCTCTTCCGCCCACTCGAGCAGCATCGTGTACGTCCGGCCGGGATCGACGGGGCGAGCCGTCTCGAAGAACTCCCGCACCTCGCGGTCGAGGGCGGCCACGCTTCGATCGTTCGCGCCGATCGCGGCGTCGAACGCCTGCCACTCGTCGCGGCCCGCGTTCATCGCGCGAAGGAAGGTGTTGAGTCTCGCCCGATGCTCGCCGTCGTCGGCGAAGAGGAGGAAGTGGCAGATCGCCCACGCCTGGACGTACTGGGCGATCCCCTGCACGGATCCCTCGCGGACCCGCCGGTTCCAGCCGTCGTCGGTGCGGATGAAGCGTCCGAGCGGGACCCAGGTGTCGGTCTCGAACAACGCCCGGACCCGGGCGAGGTCGTCCGCGCCGACGCCGCCGATCACGAACTGGTCCTCGAGGAACGTCCCGTGCTCGAACACCTCGGCGACGCCTTCGTCGAGCCAGGTCGGCATGTCCGGGATGAAGACGCTCCGGCTCGCGTGCCACGCCTCGTGCTGGATCGTCCGCCAGGCGAGCCCCTTCACGAAGAGCATGGTCCGCCGACCGCCGTACGCCGCCATGCCCGCGGTGTTGCTGCCGTCGGCCTTCGCCTCGACCGCGATCAGCGACAGGTAGTCGTTGCGGTCGCCCGCGTAGAACACCTCGACGCCGTCGCTGGGACGTCGCGTGCGCATCCCGTCGAAGACGAGTTCGATCGTCGAGAAGAGCCAGCGCGTCTTCGCGAAGGTCTCGACGCGGTCGTCCGGATCGATGTCCGACACGATCCGGATCCTGCCCTCCTGGATCGTCCACGCCCGCTGCCGGAACGCGTTGGCGAGTCGCTGGGCGTCGAGCACCGGGCCGCGTCCTCGCTGGGCGTGGGCGGTCGTCGTCGTCGTGAACCACAGGAGGGCGATCAGGAGGACTCGGATCATCGTCGCGACCTCATCGGGGCTTCTGGAACTGCTTCCGGTACATGTCCGCGATCACGGAGGCCTGTCGAGCGGTGAATCCATCGCGTCGGCTTCCCGCCGCCGTCTGGTCGATCCGCTCGACCCATTCGCGCTGCGCCTCGGTGAGTCGCTCCATCCGCGTGTAGAGGGCCTCGATCATGTCCGCGGTCTCGGTCGCGCGGCCGGCGAGCGCCGCCTTCCGGCGGGCCGCCGCATCGTCCTCGGCGACCTGCCGTCGGCCCGCCTTCACGGACGCCTTCTCGTGGGCACGATAGCGCTGTCGGTCCTGGTCGGGCAGTCGATTCAGCAGGGCGTTGCGTTCGCGACGGTCGAGGCCGTCGAGCCAGGCGTATCGCGCGGCGCGATCGGGGAGGGCCTTCAGCCGGGCGAGCAGGTCGTCGGTCGAACTCATGGCGACCAAGGTAACCCGATCGCCGGTCCGTTCGAGGAACGCGGACCAGGGTGGTGGCCGGTCGGAACCCCAACCGCCGACCACCACCCCGGGTAGGTTCCCGACGGCGACAGGACCCGCGTCGCCGTCCGGAGGCATGCCGCCGACCGGTCCTGGACCAGGAGGCGTGTCGAGCCTCCTTCACCTCCTGGGAAGGGAACGGACCTCGGCGAGATGCCGTTCACCCTTCCCTCCCTGTTTCTCGCCCAGTCGAACGGTCGAGTGTTTCGGGAAGAGCGAAAGCTCTCATCCCTGCGTACGCAGGTCGCGGACGGACGTGACAGGAAGTCGCCGGAATACGTCCGCCGAACATCGGGAGACCGGCACGATGGGGTGATCGCCCGCCTCAGCGAGCGGGGATCGGGTCGATCCGCCAGAGCTTCTCGACCAGGGCCGCGCCCTCGGGATCGACCTCGCGAAGCTCGCTGCGGACGTAGGGATGGAAGTCGTTGGTGCCGAAGAGCGCCTCGGTCGCCTCGGCGAACCACTCCATCTGGTTGGTCAGGGCGTAGTGCCGTCGCGGCCTGCCGGAGATGTGGCCGACCTCGTCGTAGTACCCGGCGTCGCGGGACCGCTCGAACGCCTCGATGATCGCCTCGTCGTCGTAGCCGAAGACCTGGTCGTGGTAGCCGTGGGCGAGTTCGTGCAGCACCATCCAGGGCTGGCCCTTCGTCCACTCGAGGAACGCGCGGGCGTTGCCGATCTCGACCGTGCCTTCCTTGTCGCCGTTGTAGCCGTTGGGGATGAGCCAGCCCCGCGAGACGTGGTAGCACATGCACGCGGTCTTGTGCATCTTCAGTTCGGCCCAGATCTCGACCTGCCGGATCCGATCGAGCGCGGGCTGCGGCACGACCCGGGTGATCGCGTAGAGCTGGTGGTCGAGTTCCTCGAGCGTCGCCCGGCAGAGCGACTCGTCGGCGAGCAGCGCGGGATTGACCCGGACGGTCCATCCCCGCATGTCGCGGACCTCGTAGTCGTCGGTGGGGGTGGGCGGCGGGGCGTTCCCCGTCGTCGGCATCGCGTGGGCCGAGCACGAGCACGGTGGCGTGGCGGCCAGCGGGGTCCGGGGGGCGGCGGCGAGGGCGACGAGCAGGGCGGCGGTGGCGGTGAGCATGGGGTCATGGTGACCGCCCGCGAGCGATGTCGCCAGTGAAATCCGCGGCCGCCCCGCTACCGTGGAGGCATGACGATCCTCGCCTGCCTTGTCGCATCCCTTTCGCTCGGTTCGATCCAGGCCCCGCCGACGGTGCATTCCGTCAGCGACATCAGCCAGGAGTTCACCTTCTACATGGACGGCCGGTTCCACCGGCAGTACCTGAAGGACCATGGTCGGGACGTCCGCAACTGGGGCACGCTGCACAAGGCCGACCTCTCGAACGCGAACCTGCTCCTCCTCGTGGCGGGAAACCCCCGGGTGCCGTACGCCGACGAGTCGGTGTCGCACGTGGTCGAGTTCGCGAGGGAGGGCGGCACGGTGCTGCTCATGGGCGACGGCGCGGATCCCATGCCCCCGGGGCAGGCGGTCGCGGAGGCCTTCGGGGCCCGCTTCACCACGACCCGTGCGGTCAAGCCCCTGAAGGGGATGGGTGAACTCGACGGCGTCGAGGCGACCTTCCGCCGTGGGAACCGCCTGGAGGTCTCGGCCGACTGGACGCCGCTCCTCGTCGATCGCGACGGCGGCGTGGTGCTCGCCTCCCGCCGATTCGGGGCGGGGCACGTCGTTCTCGGAAGCCGCGGTCTCTTCGGGCAGAAGCCGGACGCGAGCGATCCGATCAACGCGGAGTGGGTCACGCCGATGCTCGTCTCGAGGGCGGACGACAAGACGATCGACCCGGATCGCCGGATGCGACCGATGCGAGCCGAGCTCGCGCGGGAGTTCGGACCGCTCACCGTCGAGTTCCACGAGGGCACCGAACCGTTCGCCGATGCGATCCACGAGGTGTTCAAGGAGGTGCGGCCGTACCTGGTGGAGATCACCGGGGTCGAGCCGTCCCCCGGCATGATCCGATCGATGCTGATCCTGCCCACCGGCGGAGGCGGCTTCTCGAGCGGCGTGAAGATCGCGATCGGTGCGTGGTGGGGGAACTACCCCGAGAAGCGGTACCCCATGGTCGAGCTCGTCGCCCACGAGGCCGGGCACTCGTGGGTCCTTCCGCACCCCGAGCCGCTCTGGAACGAACCGATCGCGACCTGGCTCGGCATCAAGACCGGCCAGCGGATGGGATTCCCCGAGGCGGACGAGACGTTGCAGCGGCAGATCGCGAAGGCGCGTCGATGGGATCCCGAGCTCGACACGCTCGATCCCCGCGCGAAGGACGCGCGTCGAGACGTCATCTGGGGCAAGTCGTACTTCGTGTTCGAGGAACTCGAACGCCTCCACGGCCCGCGGGCGATGGGGAAGTACTTCAAGGCGAAGCGGGCGCTCGTCGACGCCGGGCGCGACGACTACACCATGGACGACTGCGTCGCGGTCTGGAGCCGGGCCGTGGGCGAGGATCTCTTCCCGTGGTTCCGATCGCTCGCCTTCGACGTGGATGCATCGCGCACCGACCTCGCGACCGAGTGACCGACTTCAGGAACGGGGGGAGCGGGGTCGGATCAGCTCGAACTCGGAATGCGGCTCGAGATCCAGCCGATGAAGGCGGGTTGGGCGCGGGAGGCGACGAGGATGTTCCCGCTGCCCTTGAAGCGCAGGACCACGCCCTCGCCGGTCTTCACCGAGCCCACGACCTTCCCGAGGAAGCCGCCGCCCTGTCCGGTGGACATCGAGGCGCTCATCTCGACGGTGCCGGGCCAGCCCACCACGTGGCCGCTGTCCACGACCAGTTCGCCTCCGGGCGGCACCGCCATCTCCTGGATCGCGCCGAGGGCGGAGACGCCGAGCTTCCCGGAGCCCGAGACCTTCATGATGAAGAAGCCTCCGGTTCCGCCGAAGAAGGATCCGCTGATGCTCTTGTTCCGCGCCGTCTCGATCTGGAGCGACTCCTCGGCGCAGAGGAAGGCGCCGTCGGTCAGCGACCAGGACTCCCCCTGGAGTTCGACCACGCGGACCTCGCCCGGGTGACCCGGGGCGAAGAGGATCCGCCCGGGACCCTTCTCGGCCGTCGCGTGCTGCATGAAGAACGACTCCCCGGTGGTCGCGGCCCGCGCCAGGGACTTGAGGACCCCGCCCTTGGCCTTGCCGGTCAGGACGATGGTGTCCTCCATTGCCGCCATCGCATTGCCCTCGGCGATCACCGTCTCGCCCTGGGCGAGCTGTGCGGAGAGGAAGGGGTCGGTCGAACCCTGGATGCTGAATTCCGCCATGTCTGCTCCTTGGAAGTGCGACGTGGTCGCGGGGAGGTGGTCTGGGTCGTTGGGATCGACGAAGTTCCGGTTTCAGGAAGGACCCGCGAACCCGGTCGTTCCGGCCGATCTCGGGATCAGGGATCGACGGAGTCGGGCTGCTTCGTCGGGCCCATCGGCCGGACCCGGATGTTCCGCACCTTCACGACCATCGGCGGGCCCTGGTGGACCTGCAGGGCGAAGATGCCCTCGGGGGCGAATCGGGCGTCGTGATCCTCGGCGACCATGAACCGTTCGCCGTCGATCCAGTGTTCGAGCCGTCGTCCGTCGGCGACCACCCGGTAGCGGTGCCAGCCGTCCGTCCTCGGGTCGGCGTCGACCTTCTGGAGGTGCGCCTTCAGTTCGGCGTCGGGTCGCGCGGGTTCGATCTCCCGCTTCGAGCCGTCCGCGTTGAAGCGGACCTGCTGGCCGCGGCCGACCGCGATGCCCCGACCATAGGTCTCGTAGAGGATCCCGGTGTACGAATGTCGCTGGTCGATGTCGGCCTGGTAGCCGGAGAGATCGGTGCCGTCCCCCTGGTCGGGTGGCGCCGGCGTCGATCGGTACTGGAGCCCGCTGTTCGCGCCGTCACCCTCGAGCTTGATCTCGAACTCGATGACGAAGTCGCGGTACGGCGTCTCGTGGTGCAGGTAGGTCGTGATCTCGCAGGGATTCTCCGCGGTCGCCCGGCCGACGATGCAGCCATCCTCGACCGACCAGAACCGTGGATTGCCACGCCAGCCCTCGAGCGTCTTCCCGTCGAAGAGCGGGACCCAGCGGTGCTCGTCGGGATCAACGTCGGTCCGTTGGGGCAGCGGCTCGCGCCGTGATGCCTCGGACGGGGGTTCGGTCGCGGCACCGGCGAGCAGGATGGTGGCGACCACGGCGAGGGTGTTCAGGACCATGCGGTCAGGATACGAGGTCGCGATCGGTCCTCCTCGTCGTCCATCGCTCGCTCCAAAAACGGTACGACCGCAGTCGTTGCCTGCGGTCGTACCGGTCTCCTTGGGTGGGAGATCTGTGTCGGCCGATTAGAGAGAGAGAGAGAGAGAGAACATCGGCCGACTTGGGAGCACCGAAACGGTAGCACTGATTCCCGGAAATCGGCCGTAAACAATGCCATCTGGGTTCAACAACGGGGGTTTATCGACGGGCGACTTCGATGCCCGCCGGATCGTTCGCATCCGCGAAGCAACCCTAAAGCCCGTGGAAACAGCGGCTTACCAATGGCGGTTTCGTTCGGTTCGCCCGTCGCTCATTCCGTGGTGGACACGCCGTGAACGACAGCCTGCCCACGACGCATCGACCACGCGACCGGTCGCGTCGTTCGACCCACACGACGGCGGCTTCCCGAAGCGGCCTCCACTCCCTACCCCCCGTAGGGGGAAAGGAAGGGAGTGGAGGCCCCGGCATGGTGTCGAGGCCCCCGACCTCCCCATCAAGGAGTCCGCCCATGACCGCGACTGGATCGAACCACCGAACTCGTCCCGGAGCCGACTGGCTCGAGCGGCTGCTTCGGTCGTCGACGGAACGGCCTGGTCGCAACGGTCGTCCCGCGAACGAGTGCCGGCGGTGGGGATGCACCACCTGCGGCGCCACGGACTTCCGGGCCCGACTCGAGGCGGAGATCGCCGAACGCTCGGAGGTGTTGCGGGCCGAGGCCTCGAACGGGAAGCGGCCCGATCGCCTCGCGACCCTCGCCGACGGTCTTCGCGGCCTCTCGGCGGAGGCCACGACGGGACCTCACGCCCTCTACGGACTCCTCCTGGTGATGTGCACCTGGTACTACGCGACTCGCGAACCCGACGCCCTCGAAGGCACGCCTGCGGGAGACCTTCTGGCACGGATGATCGCCCACCACCGGCGGATCCGGAAGCGGCACCCGCGTCCCGATCTCGTGTCGAGAGGCGAGGCGGGGTGAGCGTCGCCTAGCCGTCCACCGAGGCTCGACCGCGCTCGAACTCCGCGATCAGGTCGGCGTGGACCTCCGCCCGGCCGATCGCGGTCGTGTTGATCGGCTTCCGCACCTGCTGCTCGGAGAGGGTCGGGATGAACCGGGCTCCCTTGGCGTCGCGGGCGGCCTTCTCCGGCTGGAGGCACGCCTCGTCCATCGGCAGGCCGACCGTCTCGAGCATCGCCGGCACGACGTCCGCCGGGGTGCGGGCGAGGGTCTCGTACTCGACCGTCAGCATCGGATTCGGCAGGACCGCGGTCCAGTGCGCCACGAGTCGTTCATGGAGGACGGTCATCACCCCGATGCGGTCCATCCGGCTCGTCCACGCCATCCGATGGGGGTCGAACGTGTTCGCGAAGATCGACATCGCGGTGTCGGCGGCGTTCCGCCGGGTGAAGAGGATCGCGGCCCGGGGGAAGAGCAGGGCGACCGCACCGGCCTCCCGCGGGAGCAGCAGGCTCTTGTTGGCGATGCGCTCCCGCCGACCCGCCAGGGCCTGGATGCCTCGCAGGTAGTCCGCGCGGATCCGCTCGAGGGCGTCATCGTCGGCGTCCGCGAGGCGGAACACGGTGTCCGCGCCGTGGACGCCGAGTCGTGCTTCGAGGATCTCGTCGAGCAGCGTGCTCTCGCCGATGCCGTGGGCCTCCGGGTGCGCTCCGACGACCCGCTCCACCAACGACGTGCCGCTCCGGGCCAGTCCGACGATGAACACCGGCTGGCGGCTCTCCGAGGCCTTCGTGGCCGGACGGTCCTTGAAGAGGTCGGCCGGGTACGCCTCGAGCAGGCGGTCGACGAGCTCCGTCGCGGCCGCGGCTTCGAAGGGCCCGTCGATCGACTCGTTCATCGCGGTCCACGCCCGGGCGGCCTCCTCGGGGCGGCCCGCCTTCTCGAGGGCGCGTCCGAGCGAGGAGCGGACGGGCCGGGTCACCACGGGATCCTGGTTCGAGCCTCGTTCGAGGTAGTCCTCGCCGGCCCGAATCGCCTCGTCGAGGTCGCCGGTCTCGATGCACGCGTCGATGTAGCTGAGAATCGCGTTGTCCGGCAACGGTCCGCGGCCCGCGGCCTCGGCGAGGAACTCGACGCACTCGCGGTGTCGATCGGCGTAGACGAGGCCCTCCGCGTACATCCCTGCGGTTCGGGCGTCCCTCGGGGCCATCTCCATCGCTCGACGAACGGCGGCGAGGGCATCGTCGAATCGTCCGAGGCCGAGCATCACGGTCGAGGCGTTGAGGAGGACCCCGGGGTCCTTGGGGGCGAGCTTGCGGGCCTTCTCGATGGACTTGACGGCGTCGTTCCACCGCATCGACCGGGCGCAGGAGAGCGCGAGGATCCTCAGGGCGGGCACGTTGCGGGGATCCTTCCTGAGGATCTCGCGGCACGCCTGCTCGGCCTCGACCGCTCGTCCCGACTCGTAGAGGCGGATGGCGGTCTCGACGCGGTTCCTGAGGTCGTTCGCGGGCATGGACGAAGAATACGGTCGCGGGTGCCGAATGGCGATTCCGGAAACGGGTGTTGCCCGGACCTCGCGATCTCCGATAGCGTCGCCTCCTGGCGTTCCAGGAGGACCAGTCATTTCAGTGATCGATCCAAGCTCGGGGCCCGGAACCAGCGGGAGTTCCCGGTTCATCGGCGCCGGTGGCGGAGCCGATCGCGCGGTCCACTTCGACTGCGAGCGGATCCCGACCTTCGTCTTCGAGCGGGCGGCCGACGCCAGCCGGACGGTCGCGATGGAGATCGCGGACCTCGTCCGCCGCAAGGCCGCCGCCGGCGATTCGTGCGTGCTCGGCCTCGCGACCGGCTCGACGCCGACCCAGGTCTACGGCGAGCTCGTCCGCATGCACCGCGAGGAGGGTCTCTCCTTCGCCGGGGTCGTCACCTTCAACCTCGACGAGTACTGGCCGATGGACCCGGCCGCGCTGCAGTCCTATCGACGCTTCATGGAGGAGCACCTCTTCCGGCACATCGACATCGATCCCGCCGACACCCATGTCCCGGACGGACGGGTCGCGGCCGAGGAGGTCCGGGCCTACTGCGAGTCGTATGAACAGGCGATCCGCGACGCCGGCGGCATCGACCTCCAGCTGCTCGGGCTCGGTCGCACCGGCCACATCGGCTTCAACGAACCGGGATCGGGCGTCGAGAGCCGGACGAGGGTCATCCATCTCGATCGCGTGACGAGGAAGGATGCGGCCAGCGACTTCTTCGGCGAGGAGAACGTCCCGACCCGCGCGATCACCATGGGGGTGGGCACCATCCTCGAGGCGAGGCGGGTCGTGATGATGGCGTTCGGCGAGGGCAAGGCCGCGATGGCCGCCCGCGCGATCGAGGGGCCGGTCACCGACACGATCGCCGCCTCGTTCCTGCAGGATCACCCGAACGCCGCGACGTTCCTCGATGCCGGCGCCGCCGCGAACCTCACCCGGGGGGAGCGACCCTGGTCGCTGCCGGCCGCCGGCGGCGTCGAGTGGAACGACCGGATGGTCCGCAAGGCGGTCATCTGGCTGGCGGGCCGGACCGGCAAGCCGATCCTGAAGCTCGGACCGGCCGACTACAACGAGCACGGACTCCAGGACCTTCTCGCGGAGCGGGGGGCCGCCTACGACCTCAACCTCGAGGTCTTCCGGGGCGTGCAGCGATCGATCACCGGCTGGCCGGGCGGCAAGCCGGCGGGTCGAAGGCGCGACGGGGACATCGATCGCGCCGGCGACGAGGTCTTCCCGAAGCGGATCCTCGTCTTCAGCCCCCATCCCGACGACGACGTCATCTCGATGGGGGGCACGCTCATCCGGCTGGTCGACCAGGGCCACGAGGTCCACGTCGCGTACCAGACCTCGGGCAACATCGCGGTCTTCGACAGCGAGGCCCTGCGATTCGCCGACTTCGTCTCGCACTTCAACGCGATGTTCGGCTTCGGCGCCGCCGAGGCGGAGGCGATGGAGGGCCGGATCGCCGAGGCGCTGCGACGCAAGTCGCCGGGCGAGGTGGACATTCCCGAGGTGCAGAAGATCAAGGGACTGATCCGTCGGATCGAGGCGACCGACGCCGGTCGCTCCTGCGGGGTCGCCGACGAGCACCTGCACTTCCTCGACCTTCCGTTCTACGAGACCGGGCGGGTGACCAAGAAGCCGCTGGGCGAGGACGACGTCCGGATCGTCGCCGACCTGCTGCGCGAGGTGCGGCCGCACCAGGTCTACGCCGCCGGCGACCTCTCCGATCCGCACGGGACCCACCGGACGTGTCTCTCCGCGGTGTATCGCGGGATGCTCGAGGTCGCGGACGACGACTGGGCGCGGAAGTGCGTCCTCTGGCTCTACCGGGGCGCGTGGCAGGAGTGGGCGATCGACCAGTTCGACATGGCCGTGCCCCTGTCGCCCGAGGAGCTGGCCCGCAAGATCACCGCGATCTTCAAGCACCAGTCCCAGAAGGACAAGGCGCTCTTCCCGGGGCCGGACGAAAGGGAGTTCTGGCAGCGGGCCGAACAGCGCAACCGGGGCACCGCGGCCGCGCTCGACGCGCTCGGCTTCGCGGAGTACGAGGCGATCGAGGCCTTCGTCGAGTGGGACGGGCGGTCGCTCGACTGATGCCCGGGGCCGTTCGAACAGCATCGGGCGGAGCCGCCCCGGTCGAACCCGACCGGCCGCCGGCGCTGCGCGTCGTCGGTGTCCGGAAGTCGTTCCGCAGGCTGGAGGCGCTCGCGGGCGTCGAGCTCGAGCTCGCGCCCGGGGCGTGGGTGGCGCTCCTCGGTCCGAACGGCGCGGGCAAGACCACGCTCATGCGATGCATCGCCGGTCTCGCCCGGGAGGACGAGGGCGTGATCGCCGCCTTCGGTCGCGGCCGTCCGCAGGCGTCGGATCTCGGCTTCGTCCCGCAGCAGATCGCGCTCCACGACACGATGACCGCCCGCGAGCATCTCGAACTGCATGCGGATCTCCTCGGGGTCCCGCGGTCGGACCGGCGCGAGCGGGTCGAGTGGGCGCTGGACTTCAGCCAGCTGGAGGATCGCGCCGACGACCTCGCCGGACACTTCTCGGGCGGCATGCAGCGGCGCCTCAACCTGGCCCTGAGCATCCTGCACAAGCCGAAGCTGCTGCTCCTCGACGAGCCGACGGAGGGCGTGGATCCGCAGGCCCGGGCCGCGATCTGGCGGATGATCGGCGAGCTGCGGCGGAACGGCGCCACGATCCTCCACGCGACGCACCTCATCGAGGAGGCGGAGTCGCTCGTCGATTCCGTGGCCATCATCGATCACGGACGAATCGTCGCCCGGGGCGACACCGGTCGGCTGGCGGAGGAACAGGGGATCCCGCGGTACGAACTGGTCGCCCGTCCCGTCGACCCCGTCGGCGAGGACTTCGAGCCGCCGGTCGGACGATGGGACGGGCGATCGATCCGGGTGGGTCTTCCGGGGCTGGGAGACGAGCTCCAGCGGTCGATCGCGGCGCTGGACGCCGTTCCCGGCGGGGTGGACGGGGTCCGCCTGCACGAGGCGAGTCTCGAGGAGGTGTTCCTCCGTCTCACCGGAAGGGACCTTCGAGAGTGAGTGGTGCCACGTCCGTCCACGAACCCGGAGTCGATCGGGTCGACGAGGCCGTGATCGAGCTCTACCAGCGGAGCGCGAGGCACTACGACCGTCTCAATGCCGTGGCGAGCCTGGGCACCAGCAACTGGTACCGGCGACGAACGATCCTCTCCCTCGACCTCGAACCCGACGCCCGCCTGCTCGATGTCGGCTGCGGCACGGGCGCCCTCGCGATCGCGGCCCAGCGGTTCCTGCCGGAATCGCCGTCCATCGTCGGCGTCGATCCCTGTCCCGAGATGCGTCGAATCGCGGCGGCCGCGGGCGTCCGCGACGTCCGGGCGGGGTCCCTCGAGTCGATCCCGGTCGACGACGCGAGCTTCGACGCGCTGGTCAGCGGATACGCGATCCGCTATGCGGACGACCTGGACGCCGCGTTCGAGGAGATGAGGCGCGTGCTCGCGCCCGGGGCGCCGGTGGCGATCCTCGAGATGATCGTCCCCCGGGGGCGGACGGCGCGGCGGATCACGCAGGGGCTGGTCCGGGGGATCGGCGCCAACATCCTCGGCGCGGCCTGTGGCGGCCGGGACGTCCGCGATCTCATGCGGCACTTCTGGGACTCGATATGCTCCTTCGAGCCGCCCGATTCGGTCGTCTCGAGGATGTCGGCGGCCGGGTTCGACGAGGCCGAGTACCGACCCGCCGGAGGACTGCTCGGGGAGTTCCGGGCGGTGCAACCGAGATGAACGACGAAGCGAGACCAATTCCTCGATCCATGCGAAGGGCGACCGGCGTCGGCCTGGTCGCGCTGCCGCTCATCGTCGTCGGCTGCGGCTCCCCGCCGTCCGCGGTCGAGGTCGTCGAGCCTTCGGTCGTCGTGCCCACCACGGTCGTCGTCGAGGTCGACACGCCCCGCTGGGAGGGAAAGATGCTCTACATCGCCCTCTTCCAGTCGGCGGAGGACTTCCTCGAGCGGGACCGGTGGATCGCGGCCACGTCGACGAGCGTGACCCCGCCGTTGACCCGGGTCGTCTTCGAGGACGTCCCCGCGGTTCCGACCGCGGCGTCGGGCTTCATCGACCTCCGGCGCGACGAGAACCTCACGCGCAACGTGATCGGCATCCCGCTCGAGCCCTGGGGGTTCTCCAACGACCTGTCGATCTTCTTCGGCCGACCGACCTTCGAGGACGCCGCGGTCGAGCTGGCCCCGCCCGAGTCGACGATCCGGTTCGCGATGGGCACGTCCCTCGATCGATCCGGCGTCCGGAAGGCGCGGGCGGCCGAGGCCTCGTCCGAGGACGAGGCTCCGTGACCGACGGTCGTCCGGCATCCTCCAGTGCGGGCATCCCCCTCTCCTTCGCCAGTCGCTTGCTGGCGGGGACGCTGCTCCGCCTCTTCCACGACGGGGGCAAGGTGGTCTGTCGGGTCGGCATCGACGTCGAGGGAGGCGAGGAGGCCTCTCGTCATCCACAGTCGATCATCGCGGCCAACCACAACAGCCTGGTGGACACCCCGGTGGTCTTCATGACGCTCGATCGCCGGCGTCGACGACGGACCGCGACGGTCGGGGGGCTCGACTACTTCCGGGCGCAAGCCTCCCAGCCCTGGATGGAACGTCTCTTCCGTCGGGCCGCGATCTGGTTCATCCGGGGGGCGATGAACGTCCTGCTGATCGACCGCAAGGGTGGCGAGTACTCCGAACTGGATCGCATCGACGCCCTTCTCGCCGACGGGTGGAGCCTGGTGATCTTCCCCGAGGCGACGCGATCGAGGGACGGGCGGATGGGTCGGTTCCGCCTCGGCGCCGCCGAACTCGCACGCCGGCACGACCTGCCGATCGTCCCCGCCCACATCGCCGGCACCGACGGCGTCCTCCCTCCGGGCGTTCGCTGGCCGCAGCCCGGTCGATTGAGGGTGAGGTTCGGCGAACCGCTGTTCGCGGAGGACGAGGAATCCGCCTCCACCTTCACCCAGCGGATCCGCGGATCGATCGAGCGACTCGGCGAGGAACAGGTCGACGCGGCCCCGGCCGGGGTGCTGCTGTGAGCCCCGAGCGGTCGAACGGGGGTCGAACGGTTCCCCTCATCGAGAACCTCGCCGTGTCCACCCTGCTGCGGGGGTACGCGCACTGCCCGGGATTCGTCCGCCGCCTGCGACCTCGGCTGGTCCGCGCGACCTGGAACCGGGCCCCGGCGTGGCGGGAGGCCCTTCGGTCCAACGGCCGGGTGATCCTCGGTCCCGACGTCACGGACGATGCGGTCGACGCCTACGGCCTCGGCGTCCTCGAGAACATGCAGCGGTTCATGGAAGGCATCGCCCTCGCCTCCCGGGTCCCGCCGGAGGTCCTGCTCGACCGGATCGAGACGATCGAGGGGCTCGAGGAGTTTCGCGAGCACTTCGCCGGTCGATCCGGTCGCGGGATCGTCCTGCTCTCCATGCACATGGGGGAGTTCGAGTCGGCCGCGGCCTACATCGGACGACATGCCCCGATCCACGTCCTCTACCAGCGGGATCCCATCGGGACGCTCGAGCGGATGCGGACGAGGGCCCGGAAGCGCCTCGGGGTGCTCGGGCATCGCGTCGACAGCGGACTCGGGACGTGGGTGGATCTTCGCGACGCCCTGGAGCGAGGCGAGGTGGTGGCCCTGCTCGGCGACCGGGTGCAACCCGGCCAGCGCGGCACGCCGATGCCGGTCTTCGGCCGCGAGATGGAGATCCCGATCGGGCCCTTCAAGCTCGCGGAGTCGACGGGGGCGCTCGTCGTCCCGGTGTTCAACTGGCGGCTCGCGAGCGGCGGACTGGTCCTGCGGATGGACGCCCCGCTCTCCACGGAGGGCGACCTCCGGGCCGATCCGGCGAACCACGCCGGGCTCCGAGGCTGGATCGAGTCCATGGAGGCGGTGATCAAGGCCCACCCGGAACAGTGGCTGAACGTGCATCCGGTCTGGCGCGACCGCGGACTGGAGTCGGCGGCATGAGGCGACTCGCCCTTCTTCGCATGGCGTGGATCACGCTCCACCGGGACCGCCTCGGGCTCGCCCTCTACGCGATCGTGCCGGTCGTGTTCCTGTCGATCTTCGCCACGGTGTTCGAGGGGTTCGGTCGAAACGGCGAGAACAAGGTGAGCGTCGCGGTGCTCGATCTCGACGACAGCCCGGAGTCGCGGCGGCTGATCGAGGCGACCCGGAAGATGGCCCGACTCGAGATCGCCGCCATCCCAGGCGATTCGGGGGCGGCGGTCGAAGCGGCGGTCGCCGGCGGCGACTTCCCCGCGGGGATCCTCGTGCCCTCGGGATTCGGTTCCGCGATCGCCGATCCGTCCCGTCCGATCCCGGCCCTCGAGATCCGGTTCGATCCGGCCAACCCCATCGCCCCCGAGCTTGCTCGCGGCATGCTCTCCGCGTCCTCCTGGGAGGGTCTCGCGACGAGTCTCCTCGGACGCGAGATCGCCGTGCTCGAAATGGTCGCCGGTCCGCTGACCGATCGGCAGCGGACGCTCGCCGACGCCCTTCGGCGGACCGATTCGGCCGACGGCGACGAGCCGTCGGCGGTGGAGGCCACCGTCGGACGGATCGCCGCGGCCGCCCGCATCCCGATCGATTCGACCCCGGTGCAGGTCGGGCAGGGAACACCCTCCCTCGTGACCTACTACACCGCCGCGATCGGCGTCATGTTCATGCTCTTCAGCGCCCTCTCCACGACCGGCTGGCTGCTCGAGGAGCAGGAGCGGGGGATCCTCGATCGCCTCCGGGCCTCGGGCATCGGGGCCTGGACGATGGTCCTGAACCGGTTCATCTTCGCGATCGTCGTCGGCGTGGTCCAGATCGCGGTGATGCTCGCCTGGGCGGCGATCGCGTTCGGCGTCACGTTCTTCTCCTTCCGCCAGCTCGTCTCGCTCGCGTTGCTCCTCCCGGTCGTGGCCGCGGGAGCGGCCGGTCTCGGGATGCTCGTGACCGGGCTGGCCCGGACCCGGCGGCAGCAGACCACCATCGGGACGATCACCGTGCTCGTCCTGAGCGCGGTCGGCGGCAGCATGATTCCGACGTTCCTGATGCCGCCCTCGCTCCGGGCCTTCGGGGAGTGGGCGTTCAACGCCCAGTCCATCACCGCCCTGCAACAGGTACTCTGGTACACGACGCCTGACGACACCCTCGCCTCCATGCTCGGACGGGTCGCACCGTCGATCGGCCTGATCGTCGCGACCACGCTCGTGTGCCTGGTGGGGGCCAGGATCGCGGTGGCACGCTGGCGGTGAACGAGGTTTCCTGACCATGACCGACTCCGATACCGAGCTCTTCGACATCGTCTGCGACGTCCTCCGGACGGATCTCAAGCTCGGCGCGGTCGAGCTCGAGCCCGACACGCCCCTGGTCGGCGAAGAACTCGGCCTCGACTCCCTCGACCTCCTCATGGTGGTCACGGGGACGGAGAAGCGGCTCGGGATCAAGATCCCCAACGACCAGCTCGGTCCGGACACCATGCGGACGGTCGGCGTCTTCGTCGAGTTCGTCGATCGAATCCGCCGAGCCTGATGCCGGACGATCCCGCCCACCTCGAGGATCCCCTGCAGGCGCTTCCGCACGCGGATCCGTTCCGCTTCCTCGATCGGGTCGATCGGCTCGACGAGGACGGTGCCGTCGGGACCTGGTCGATTCGAGGCGACGAGGACTTCCTGCGCGGCCACTTCCCGGGCCATCCCCTCGTTCCCGGCGTCCTCATCGTCGAGGCCGCGGCCCAGCTCGCGGGCGTCGCGGCGGCCCGGCGGTCGGGCGCGGGCGGCGGGGGCGGGATGCTGGTCCACCAGGAGGCGCGGTTCAAGAAGCCGGTGGCCCCTCCGGCCGACATCGAACTCGAGGTGGTCTTCGAGCGGTCGATGGGGTCGATCCACGCCTTCGAGTTCACCGCACGGCACGACGGGCGACCCGTCGCGCTCGGGACGGTCTCGGTGAGTCTCCCGCCGTCGAGCGGAGGCCCGGCATGACCGACCGACCGGCCGGCCTGCCGGAGATCGCGATCACCGCGGCGGCGATCCGCTGTTCCCTCGGTCTCGATCGAGGAAGCGTGCTCGACGCGATGCTCGGCGGCAAGGTCGGCATCGACGAGGCGCCGGGGATCGAAGGCGTGTTCCTCGATGAACCCGGGCGGCGACCGCATGCCGCCCAGGCGATGCCCACCGGCTCGCCCCGGTCCGATCGAGCGGAGAAGGAACTGAACGCCTGCATCACCTCGGCCCTCGCGGAGGCGCGACTCCTTCCCGGGGTCGTCGAGGAACTCCGGGGCCGCGGGCTTCGGGTGGAGACGGTCTTCGGCACGACGCTCGGCGGGATGCGGCATCTCGGCGCGGCGTTCCGGACCGATTCGGACGACGAGTACGCGAGGACGCTGACCGGGACGTTGAATCGCGACTGCCTCGTCGGCACGGGACTGCAGCTCGGGGGAAGTTCGATCTCGGCGGCCTGCGCCTCGGGCGTGTCCGCGCTCTCGCTGGCGGCGACGAGCCTGCTCCTCGACGAGGCGGACGTGGTCGTCGCGATCGCCTACGACCCGATCAGCGAGTTCTCCTACGCGGGCTTCGACTGCCTGCGACTCGTGGCGCCCGGACCGCTTCGTCCGTTCTCCGCCGATCGGGAGGGGATGCGGGTCGGCGAGGGCTATGCCGCGTTCGTGCTCGAGCGAGGCGACGACGCCGAGGCCCGCGGCGCCGTGCCGCTCGGCCGCCTGCTCGGCTGGGGTGCCGCGAGCGATGCCCATCACCTGACGCAGCCCGCACCGGATGGTCGCGGCGCGGCCCGGGCGATTCGAGACGCCCTCGTCGGGACGCCCGATCTCGTCCTCGCGCACGCCACCTCCACGCCGGCGAACGACGCGGCGGAGTACGCATCGCTCTCCGCGACGCTTGGGTCCTCGATGGCCCGGGTCCCGGTCACGGCGCTCAAGAGTCGGATCGGGCACACGCTCGCCGCCGCCGGAGCGGTCGAGCTGGGAGTCGCCCTCGCGGCGATGGAGCGGGGGGTGATCCCACCCGCCGCCAACGCGGAACCCGATCGGGAGTCCTTCCCCGATCTCGATCTCGTGGTCGAGCCTCGGTCGGCGACGATCGATCGCTGCCTGGTGGTGTCGCTCGGTTTCGGCGGCGCGGATGCCGCGATCTCGGTCGAGTCCGCGTCCGCCGAGGAACGTCGGTCCTCGCGATTCCCCTGGCGCGAGTCGGACGAGGTGGTCGTGACCGGCGTGGGGCGGCTCGTGCCGGACCGGGCCTCCGAGACCGAGTCGGCGACGCACCGACTCGAGGACGATCGATTCGACGGCCTCGACCAGCCGCGGGCCGTCCGCCGGCTCGCTCGCTTCGCCCGCCTCGTGCGTGCCGTCGGTCGCATCGCCGTGCTGGACGCGGGACTCGGCGAGGAGGAGATCCGCGAGTCGTCGGCGTTCGTGGGGACGAGGTTCGGGGCGGCGGAGTACACGCTCTCCTACTACCGCGAGTTGATCTCGGGAGGCCTCGGCGCGGGCAATCCACTGCACTTCGCCGAGAGCGTGCCGAACATCGGCAGTGCGCAGCTCAGTCTCGGTCTCGGGATCGAGGGGTTCACCCTCTCGACCTCGGGCACGAGGATGTCCGGCTTCGAGGCGATGCACCTCGCGCGTCGGCAGCTCGTGAGCGGCCAGGCCGACCGGGCGATCGTGGCGGTCGCGGAGGAGGCGGACGAGACCGTCCGTGGCGTGCTGCAGCGACTGGGACTCCTCGACGACCGACCGGTGGCGGAGGGTGCGGTGGCCTTCGTGCTCGAGCGACGGTCCGTCGCCGAGGCGGCCGGTCGCGAGGCGAAGGCGATGATCGGGGCGACGCGAATCCGCTGGCCCGAGGACCTCGGATGGCGTCCGGCGTCGGCCGCGATTCGCGAACTCGCGAAGACGACCGGCCTCGAGATCCGTGGTCGGGCCGCCGACGGGGTCCGCTCATCGTCGGGTGACCGCCTGATCGAGCGTGCCGTGTCGAGGGCCGCCGTCGCCGGTGATCTCGTCGAGCGGCACTCGGTCGGGCCGATGCTCGATCTTGCCGAGACGATCGTCGAGGCCGGTTCCCGGGCGTGCCTCGCCCGGGACGAGTGCGGCGGGGCTGCGATCGTCGAGGTCCAGTCGATATGATCGAACCCATGCGGGCGTCGTCGAGCATTCGAACACCGGGAACCCGATCGCGGGGCGCGGCGATCCGCGACTCGGACCAGGGTCGTCCGCTGCCGGTCCGCGGCGAACGCGTCGTTCCCCGGCTCGCCTGGGCGGCGGATGCGACGACCGCCGATCTTCCCGAGTGGGCTCGCGTGCTGGTCGACGACGACCCCGCCGCCTCGTCGCTCGAACATCGGTGCGAGGTCGTCCCGAACGCGTCGTCCCTCCCGGCCGAGGCGTTCGAGGAGGCGACCCGACGGGCGTACGCGACCCTGCTGCGGGGGCTCGACTCGAACCGGCTCTGGCGGGCCTGGAACTTCATCCCCCGGATCAACGACGAGACGCCGGGCACGAACGGCCGGCGTGATCGATACATGGCGTTCAACCGAGGTCGTCATCTCGGCTTCGAGGACGCCCTCGAGGAATCGGCCTTCCATCCGGTGGCCTCCGGAGTCGGTCATGCGGGCGACGATCTCGTCCTGCACCTCCTCGTCGGCGACGAGGCGATCTCGCCCGTCGACAATCCACGACAGACGCTGCCGGCCGCCTACTCCGAGCGGTTCGGTCATCCGCCACCGGTCTTCTCGCGCGGAGGCGCGATCGTCCTCGAGGACGCGGAACTGCTCCTCGTGAGCGGCACCGCCAGCGTGGTGGGCGAGGAGTCGCTTCACCTCGGCGATCTCCATGGACAGCTGGAGGAGACGATGCGGAACATCCGAGTCGTCGTCGAGCGGGCCTGGGCGGGCGGCCGGACGAGCGAGCTCGGCCACTGGCTCGTCTATCTCCCGGAGGCCACCGCCGGGTCGTCGGGGATGGTGGAGGCCGCGATCCGGGCCGCGACCGAGGGCTCGACGCCGCGGATCGAGATCCGCGAACAGGCGCTCTGCCGTCCCGAGCTCATGGTCGAGATCGAATGCGCCGGCGTGCGGGCGGCGAGTCCGTCGGGCACGGGAAGCGCCTCGTGATCGCCCGCCCGGCCGAGACCGACCGCTGCGACGTCCTGGTCATCGGGGCCGGGCCCGCGGGCAGCGTCGCGGCACTCGAACTCGCCCGGGCCGGGCTCGACGTCCGCGTCGTCGATCGCTCCGACTTCCCCCGGTTCAGGATCGGCGAGTCGATGCTCCCGCACACCCAGCGGATCATGGACGAACTGGGTCTCATGGACCGCGTCCGGGCGCTGCCGCACGTGGTGAAGCGCGGCCTCGAGGTCGAGTTCGGGGACGGTCGCCGCGAAGCCGCCGCGATCAGCTTCGAGACGATGTTCGGCGACGGGGTGAAGCAGACCTTCAACATCCGGCGGTCGATCTTCGACCGCATGCTCGCGGACGCCGCGGTCGAGGCGGGCGCCCGCTACGACTTCGGGGTCACCGTCAAGGGCTTCGACGGTCTCGACCAGGGGGATGTCCGGGTCCGCACCGATCGCGGGGACATCCGGGCCGACTGGCTGATCGATGCGAGCGGCCAGGCCTGCGTCCTCGGGCGGCATCTCGGAACCCGCCGCTACCTCGGCGGCTTCCGCAACGTCTCGTACTTCGAGCACTTCGAAGGAGTCCGAAGGAACACCGGGGATCGCGACGGGTTCGCCACGCTCGCGATGTGTCGCGAGGGGTGGTTCTGGATGATCCCCATCGACGAGACGACCACGAGCATCGGAGCGGTCATCGACGACGGCCTGGCGAGGCAGATCCCCGTGCCGGCGAATCGCCGTCTCGCGTGGTGCCTCGAGAACTGCCCGGCGATGGCGGAACGCATGACCGACGCGACCGGTCCGGAGACCAACCAGGTCGTCGGGGACTTCTCGTACACCTGCGATCGCCACGCGGCCGACGGCTGGTTCATGGTCGGCGACGCGGCGGCGTTCATCGACCCGGTGTGGTCGACCGGGGTCAGTCTCGGCCTCGACGGCGGGGTCAACGCGGCCCGGCGGATCCTCGAGGTCGCCCGGGGCGAGCGTCGCGCCGTGGATGCGACCGCGGCCCACCACGCCCGCATCGCCCGGCTTCGCGGGCGGTTCCTCGGGCTCATCCGCAACTTCTACGACCACTCCTTCCGCGAGCTCATCGTCGCGGGACACGGTCCGATGCAGGTGCATCGCGCCGTGGTGAACATGCTCGCCGGCGAGGTCTTCGGGCGCATTCCCTTCTCGGTTCGCTGGCGGTGGGACCTGATGACCGCGTTCCGCGAGATCAACCGATTCCATCCGTTGAACGAACGCATCCGTCCCCACTCGCTCCTCCAGTCGGGCGGCATCGGGCTCCCGGATCCGGTCGCCGGCGTGTGCCGAGGAGTGCCCCGCCGCAGGGTCGGGCAGCCGTCGTGGCAGTCGGCCTGATCGACGACTTCCGGCGGCTCGCCGTGGAGGAACCCGATCGAGTGGCGCTCGAGGAGGTGGACGGCGGACGCCGCTTCGATCGAGGCGCGGTGCTCGCCGAGGCGGAACGGCTCGCGGGCGTGCTCGACGAGATCGCACCGGAAGGAGCCACCGTCCTGCTTCGGGGGCCGGGCGGCGCCGGATTCTGGGCCGCCCTGCTCGCGGTGTTCGGGACGGGCCGACGGCTGATTCCACTGGCGCCCGATGCGGTGGACGCGGAGGCGACGTCGCTCGTGGAGGCGCATGGCGTCGCGGTCGTCCTCGAGACCGAGGGAATCGAGGATCGAACGGGATCGCCGGACGTGGCGAACGTCGAGGCGGTCCTCGTCCGCCCGGACGCCCGCGCCGATGCGGGGGCCTCTCGACTCGATCGCGGCGACCGGGCCTGCCTGCTCCTGCGAAGTTCGGGCACGACGGGGCGACCCGGCGTGGCGATGCGGACCGCCGCGGCGCTCGATCGGGTGTCGACGACGCTCGTCGGGACGCTGGGACTCACCGACCGCGACCGCGTACTGTCGACGATCCCGATGTCCCACGCGTACGGCATCGAGCACGGCGTGCTCGCGCCGATGCGGGCGGGGGCGGAGGTCGCGTTCAAGTCGGGGTTCGATCTCATGGCGGGCGCGGAGGCGCTCCTCGATCGGACCACCGTGTTTCCCGCGGTTCCGGTCACGCTGGAGGCGGCGACCCGCATCGCGCGGCCGGACTCCCGGCTTCGGCTCGTCTACACCGCCGGCGCCCCCTTGCCCGACTCGATCCGATCCGCCTTCGAATCGGCCTGGGACCTCCCGGTGGCCGACCTCTACGGCATGACGGAGGTCGGCACGATCACGTGGGGATTCGACGGCGACCATCGAGCGGTCCCGGGGGTCTCGATCGGGATCGTCGATCCCGAGGCCGCCGATGGGGATGCGGTCGGTCGAAGGTCCGGCATCGGGGAGATCGTGGTCTCGAGCGATGCGATGGCGGTCGGGTACGTGTCGACCGCCGACGCCGAGCCCGATCCCGGCCGTCGGGTCGACGGCCATCTCCGCACCGGCGATCTCGGCGAGATCGACGAGGCGGGACGAGTCCGCATCACGGGTCGAACGAAGCTCCAGTTCGACGTCGGGGGCCTCAAGGTCAATCCCGAGGAGGTCGAGGAGGCGCTCCTGCGCATCCCCCAGGTCCGTGAGGTCGCGGTCGTCCCCGTCGCGCTCAGCGAGACCGTCAATCGGGTCATGGCCGTGCTCGTGCTGGAGAACGACATCGGTCCCGCCGGCATGAACATCGCGCTCCGGGTCACGGGGCAGCGGTACCTCGCGCCGCACCAGCGTCCCCGGATGATCCGGGTGGTCGACGAACTGCCCCGATCACCGACCGGCAAGCTCCTGCGGGGACGGTTGATCGAGTCGCTCGAGCTCACGCACGGGGACGAAGCACCCCACCGATGAGCCAGGCGGCGGCGACGGTGAGTGCGACGTCGAGCGGGATCGTCTCGGGGTTCGCCCGGATCCACGGCGACGCCGCGAGCAGGATCGGACCGAGGCCCGCGTGCCACCGCCAGCCGACCCACCCGGCGATCGCCGCGGCCCACGCCGCCGGGGGTGCCACGGCGCCGACGACGAGGCCGACCGAGATCGCCACCACGACGAACAGCCGGTCGGTCCAGGCTTCCGGGCGGCCGCCGCGGAGTCGACCGGGGGAGAGGAGGCGCGCGAACCGTCTCCTCCAGCAGCGGAGGACGCCTTCCCGACCGCCCCGTGGAATCGGGAGCAGCGCCACCAGCAGGAGCCACGCGTAGATCGCGATGCCCTCCGGCCAGTCGCGTCGAAAGCGGTAGTGGCTCACCCGGGTCTCGCGGGGGTGGTAGATCGCGGGGATGTCGATGCGATCGATCCGGACGCCGCGCCACGCGAGACGGGTGATCATCTCCTGCTCCCACGCGTACCGACCGCTGCGCCCGCGGGTGCGGATGGTGGCGTCGAGCGGCCAGGACCGGAAACCGCACGGCGCGTCGCCGACCGAGACCCCGGCGTGCGCCCGGATCGCGACGTTCGAGAAGAATCGACCGACGAGGTTCCTGCGGGGCTGGTCGGGATGGAGCGGCCAGCGGCAGCCCACGACGAGGGATCCCGGGTTCGCTTCGGCGATCTCGAGCATCGGGCCGACCATCTCGACGTCGTGCTGGCCGTCGGCGTCGACCGCGATCGCGACCTCGAAGCCGAGTTCCCGCAGCCGGGCGAAACCGAGGCGGAGCGCGCCGGCCTTGCCGAGGTTGCGGGGGCAGCGCACGATCCCGGCCACCACGCCCTCCTCCTCCAGCGCGGCCGCGATCTCGCAGGAGCCGTCTCGCCCGCCGTCATCGACCACGAAGACCGGGCGTCCATGCACGGCGACGCCCCGAAGGACCGACTCGATCGTGGTCGCGTTCTCGTAGACGGGCACCAGGATCGCGCCGCAGGGGGCGGTTCCGGAGCTTCTGGAAGGGGCGGGGTCGGTCATGGGGGGCATGGGGGGTTCGGTACCATGGTCGCATGTTCAGCCGCATCGAGCTCGCCTCGTCGATTCTCGCGCTTCTCGTCGCCACCGGCCACGGCGCCGCGGACGATCCGCTCGAGGGTCTCCCGTCCGACGTCGCCCGGCAGGTCCGGGAGCACCTCCCCGGGGTCGTCCTCGAGCGACGCGACGACGTCCCGCCCCTGACGCGGGCGGACCAGTGGCTTCCGCTCGAACCGGTCGACTACGAATTCGAGCCGTCCGGTGGCGGCAAGTCGGTCCGCTGGTCGATCGCCCCGGCCCGCAGGCTTCCTGGAAGGCAGCCGTCGACGAAGGGCTGGACGCTGGTCGACACCGATGGAACGACCCGATTCCTCGAACTCGAGAAGGACGGGACGATCCAGTCGCGATTCACGGTCAACCACCCCAACGGCCTGCTCATCACGCTCGATCCCCCGGAGCCCGTCGTGCGACCGGTCGCGGCCGAGGGGAAGGCGGGGGAGATCGAGATCAAGGTGGCCGACCTCGCAACGCCGTCCGACGTGCGGTTCTCGGGGAAGGCTCTCTGCACCTGGAGCGATCTCGGAGGCTTCCGGGTGAAGGTGCCGGCGGGGGAGTTCGACGTCCGGCTCCTCCGGGTCCACTACAAGGGAGGCGTCGGCCCCGCGTCGGTCGACGGATCGAGGCTGCTCCTGGTCGCGCCGGGCACCGGTCCGGTCGCCTTCAGCGTCGATCGAGACATCTCCGCCTTCATCTTCTTCAACGACGACACCCGGCATGCGGGCGTCCTCCGGAAGACCAGCCGCGGATCGTGACCCCGTGTCGGACCTCGACCTCAAGGCGATGCTCGACGGCTACGGGGGGAGACCCACCGCCGAGGACGCCGCGCACCTCAATCCCCGCTTCCACGACCTGCTTCGACTCGTCGGGCTCGATCGACGCTTCGTCGGGGGGAGCGGCCCGTGGCTCGTGGACGAGGAGGGCCGACGCCATCTCGACGCGATCGGGGGATACGCCTGCCACTCGGTGGGTCGGGATCACCCGGTGGTGGTCGACGCGCTGCGACAGGTCCTCGATCTCGCGCCGCCTCCGCTCGTCCAGTTCGAGTTCCCGCCACTCGCGGTGGCGCTCGCCGACCGCCTCAAGCGGTTCCTCGATCGGTCGGGGGATCGCGTCTTCTTCGTGAACAGCGGGGCGGAGGCGGTCGAGGCGGCGATGAAGATCGCGCGGGCCTCGACCGGGAGACCGGGATTCGCCCACTGGTCCAACGCGTTCCACGGACTGACCATGGGAGCGCTCTCGCTGAACGGGGCGGAGTGGCTGAAGCGCGGGTTCGGTCCCCTCGTTCCCGGTTGCCACGAGGTCCCCTTCGGCGACGTGGGTGCCCTCCGTCGCACGCTCGCCGATCGCTCGGTCGCCGCGTTCTTCTACGAACCGATCCAGGGCAAGGGGGTGATCGAGCACGGCCCCGGGGTCCTGCGCGAGGTCGCGGAAGCGTGTCGCGAGACGGGGACGCTTCTCGTGGCGGACGAGGTCCAGACCGGACTCGGTCGGACCGGGGACGTCCTGGCGAGTCGCGGGGACGGCGTCGAGCCCGATCTCGTCTGCCTCTCGAAGACCCTGAGCGCGGGCATGGTCCCGGTGGGTGCGGTCGTCGGGCGATCGGAGGTGTTCGACCGCGTGTTCGACTCGATCGAACGTTCGGTCGTGCACTCGTCCACCTTTCGCGAGAACCCGCTGGCGATGGCGGCGGGGCTCGCCGCCCTGCACGTGATCGAGTCGGAGGGACTCGTCGACCGCGCCCGGGCCTCGGGGGAGCGCATCCGCGCGGGACTCGAGCGGATCCGTGACCGGGGGGACGGGATCCGAAGCGTCCGGGGTCGCGGACTCATGATCGGGGTCGAACTCGATCACGAGGCGATGGCCTTCGATCTCCCCGGTTTCGCACGACGGACCCCGACGCTGGTCGCCCAGGCGGTCTCGGTGCGGATGCTCGCGGATCACCGGATCCTCGTGCAGTCGACGTCGAAGTCGAGCTGCGTCATCAAGGTGGTGCCGCCGCTGGTGATCGGCGATGCGGAGGCCGACATGATCGTCGATGCGTTCGATGCGACGATCCGCGATCTCCGTCGGGCGGGCGGGGCGGCCCTTCGAGGCCTTCTCGACATGTTCACGCGGGCTCCCGACGTGGTCCTTCGCGAGAGCCTTCGCTGACGCTCGATCGTCACAGGCCCTGTCGCGCCGCTCCGGTGTAGATCCAGACCCCGAGGCCGAGGGTGAACGCGAGATCCCCGTAGAGCGCGTGCTCGACGTCGGCGAGGGCGCCGCTCCTTCGCCGGAGGAGCGTGCTCGTGAAGACCACGCCCCCGATCGCGGTGATCAGGATCGGCTCCCACCGATGCATCACCACGTGGGCGAAGGCGAAGCTCCCGGCCGCGACCAGGCACATCACCGGTCCCGTCCCGAAGAGCTCGCGGTATCGGTGGCAGAAGAAGGATCGGTAGACGACGCCCTGCGGGACCACGGACAGGAACGGGTAGAGCACCATGACCGCGATCCAGGTCCCGGGGCGTTCGCGGGGGAACGACAGGAAGTGCTCCGGCTCCATGAGCCAGGCGAATCCCGCGAGGAGCGGCCCGAGGATCGCGAAGCGGAGCAGCACGCCGGGGACTCCCGATGCGGTCCGCCGCCAGCCCCACAGGAGGTCGCGGTCGAACGAGGGATCGCGACGGAGGAGGAGCAGCGTGACCACGGCTCCCACCCAGAGGATCGGGATCGGCGGGGCGTAGCGGGCCGGGACCGCGGCCACCACCAGGGGCAGCAACCAGAAGAAGACCACGAACTCGACGGTGCGCGCGATCATCGTTCAGTAGTGGGGGCGATCGTCCCGTTCCTGGAACTCCCGCCAGATGCCGAGCATCTCGTCGCGGAGGAGTTGCGTCACGGGGAGAGGGCGTTCCTCGGGCGGCCGTCGAAGGGCGTCGAGGATCGGCCGGTCGTCGAACCCACCGTAGCCGTGGGCGTCGTCGATCGTGCCGGCGTGGAAGATCGCGTCGACGCGGGCCCACCAGCAGGCGGCGTAGCACATGGGGCACGGCTCGCTGCTGGTGTAGACCGTGCATCCTTCGAGCTGGTGCGTGCCGAGCGCCCGGCAGGCCGCCCTGATCGCGACCATCTCGCCGTGCGCGGTCGGGTCGTCGTCGACCAGCACGCGGTTGACGCCCTCCGCGACGATCTCCCCGTCCTTGACGACGACGCAGCCGAACGGCCCGGCCTGGCCCCGCTCGAGCGAGACCTCCCGGCCCAGCTCGATCGCCCGCTTCATGAATCGAATGTCGGCTTCGGTCGGCATCGGGGTCGTTCAGTCCGTGGCCTGTTCGATCAGCGTGTAGTACGCACGCGGATGGAGCAGTGGTTCGCCGTCCTCGTTCCGGAGCAGGTCGACGCGGAGTTCATGGACGTAGCCGGACCGGAGGGGTTCGCAGGTCAGGTCGACGGTCAGGCGGTCGCCGGAGACCTGGGCGAGCTTCACCGCCACCGCGTCCGTGTCGGTCTCGGGGCTGCCGTAGGGCGAGTGAAGGAGGTAGGTGTAGCTGGACATGTGGTAGTTGGTGGGCTCGGAGGCGGTCGCGGGGTCGACGGGTTCGGTGAAGGTCAGGCGGAATCCGCCGGGGATCGCCTCCATCGTCCGGATCTCGAACGGCGTCTCGCCCGTCCAGGCGAGCGACTCGAGGCCCCACATCTCCGTTCCCTTGCCGCCCCAGCCGCGGTTGGTCTCCCCGACCAGCAGCGAACCGTCCTCGGCGATCGCCATCCGGATGATCCCGCACTGGAAGCCCTCCCGGAACGGGAACACCGCGCCCTGCACGTGGCCGTTCACCTCCTCGGTGAAGATCCGGTAGACCGCCGCGTGGTGCTGGTCGCCCATGTACGCCTGGCCCTTGAAGAACGGGCCCAGCACGCCGTCGACGTCCCACACCACCTCGCCCGGACTCTTGCCGCACTTGTCGTAGGGGAACCACACGACGGGCATCTTGAAGCCGGGCACGACCTTCGCGGCCTCCGGCATCGGGATCCCGTCGGGGATCTCGCCCGGGAACGGGACGTTGGACTCCGGCCGCTTCGTGCTCGCGATCCCCCACGGGTGACCGTGGAAGTCGCCCTTCTCGATGATCGACATCTTGCTCGCGCCGCACCACTCGCCCTGGTTGTCCGTGTAGTACACGCGGTCGTCGGGGCCGACCGCGACCCCGCAGGGTGAGCGAAGCCCGGCGGCGTCGGGCTGCATCGTGCCGTCCTCGTCGATCCGCATCGCCCAGCCGCGCCAGTCCTTCTTCCCGAACGGCTCGGCCCCGAAGGGACGATTGAGGGTGAACCAGAGGCTCCCGTCCGCCTGGAAGACGGGGCCGAACGTGTACTCGTGGTAGTTGCCGCTGATCGCCCAGTCGTCGCAGACCGTGCGGATGCGATCCATCCGGCGATCACCGTCCTCGTCCTCCATGATCGAGATCTCGCCGCGTTGCGCGACGTGGATCGGACCGTTCCAGCGACGACCCTCGGCGATCGCCCGTCGGCGTTCCGCGTCGCTTCCCGGCTCGACCGCGAGCCCGAGCGGTTCCTGGAGTCCGTCGGCGAACAGGGTGTAGCGGACCCGGTGCGGGTCGCTCGCGGACTCGGCGTCCGCGGTCGATCCCGCGAGGACCGCGACGGTCGCCTCGGGGTCGAAGGCGTTCTCGATGACCCAGACCTCGCCCCGACGGGTGCAGGCCATGACCTCCCCGTCGCCGAGCGGCAGGAGGCCGCCCACCTCGAGCACGACGCCCTCGGGTTCGGGAATCGTCCGGATCGACCAGTAGTCGGCCTCGTCCGCCGCCAGGGCGGGAACCACCACCGCGGTCGAGAGGGCCAGGGACGCAAGACATCCTCGAAGATCCATGAACGGGCTCCAGTCGATTCCCATCACCATCCCATCTCGACCTCGAAGACGCCTTCGTACATCGCATCCTCCCGACCGACCATCCGGAAGGGGACCTTCACGATCAGCTCCTGCTCGCCGTCCGCGTTCTCGCGGACGAACGACGTCGCGCCACTGATCGTGATCACGCCGAGACCGTCGACGGTCCACCGGCGATCGTCGCCCTCGCCGCCCGCCGGCTCGATCCTCGGACCGACCGCGACGCGGGCGTGGAGGTCGCCGCGACCGACGTCGCTCGCGACGGTGAACTCGCGAACGAGCCGACTTCCACCGGCGGCGAGCCGCGGGAAGGGGCGCTCGGTGATCCGGGCCCCGTCGACCTCCAGGTGGAAGGAGGGGCGGCCGTCCTCGTCGACGCTTCGACCGGCGAAACGCCAGTCGGCGTCGCGAACGCCCGCCGCGTCCCCTCCCAACGCGTCGGGCCCAGGATCGGCGCGGGACTGGAGCGGGGCGATGGCCGGTCCCTCCGGCAGGATCACCACGCTGGAACCGCCCGGGTTCTCCAGCTGTCCCGCCCGCCCGTGCCAGGTCCCGCGGGCGTCCATGAACTCGCCTCGCCAGGCCTTCGCGAGCCGTCCGTGCTCGGCGTCGTAGGCGAAGTGCACGTTCTCCGGGAGGCCGACCGCGATCGTCCTCGGGCTCACGTCCTCCATGAACGTGCCGAACAGGATCGGGCGGTCGCCGGGAACGAGGGCGTACTCGCCGGCGTCGGGCACGACCCCGCGCGGGATCGGCATCGACTCGCCCAGCGAGAGGTAGGTGCGGATCGCGTCCACCTGCTTCACGGGGTCGCCTCCGAGCACGTCGGGAAGGATGCGATCGGTGCCGCCGTTCCCCCAGAACGCGGTCATGCGGGTTCCCGGATTCGTCTTCTGCGGGTCGAGCAGGTGCTTCCGGAACCAGCCCGGACGCAGGCGTTCGTGCATCGATGCGAGGTCGACCGCCGGGACGCCGAGGGCCGGATGACCGGCGGCGGTGTGGCACTGGACGCAGGAGACGCCGTCGGTGCCGACGAGCGCGTGCCCGATCCCGGCCAGCTCGGCCGAGAACGGCGGCTCCACGGCATCGCGGGGGATGCCGTCCGCCGCCGCGAGATCGACGGCGAGGCCCTCGACGGCGCGATCGCCGAACACCGGCATCCGCGCCTTCATGTAGGGCCGGACCTTCCAGCCCGTCGCGAGCGTCTCCTCGATCGCGTCGAGCTTCATCTTGTTGCCGACGTCGTGCAGCGACGGCGGAAGGCGTCCTTCGTCGCCGAGTTCCGCATCGTCGTTGCTGACGAAGAGGGCGAGGGTCGCCGGCTCCGGGGCGCCCACGCCGTCCCGGGCGTGGCAGTTGATGCAGGCGAGGCGGGTCATCGAGTGGGCGGCCGCGAGATCGGCGGGGAGCGGTTCGAGAAGCGCCCCGGCGTTGGCCACCGCCTCGTCGAGCAGGCGGCGCTCCGCGGCCGTGAAGCCGTAGTCGGGAGCGGCCGCGGGGACCGCCTCCGAGAGGCAGCCCGATCCCGGTTCGAGCGCCTCGAACGGGGGGATCTCCGCGAGGGTGCCGATCAGGGGCATGTCGGGAACGTGGCAGGTGCCGCAGCCCGTGCGGGCGAACCGCATCATGCCGGCCTGTGCGAGTTCCTCGTCGATCTCGAACACGGGCCAGCCCGGATCGAGCACGGCGGCATCCGACGAGAAGGCGGAGGCGGGAACCGGCTGCCGGTCGACGCCCGGGCCGCTCCAGGAGAGTTCGAGCACCTCGCCCCCGCCGAGTTCGAACATCGAGATGGCGATCGGATGGCGTCCCGCATCCAGGTCGATCGCGCCCCGCTTCACGCTCGCGCCGTGGATGCCGCCGTGGTCGATCACCAGCGTGTCGCCGATCCGCAGGCCCGAACCATCGTCGCTCCGCAGGAAGAAGTTCCAGCGACCGGTGGCGGGGATGTCGATCTCGCCCGACAGCCGGACCCCGAAGTCGTCCCTCCCGGCGCCGGGGCCGACGCCCGGGACCTCGATCCGGCTCTCGAGGTCGGACGGACGCGTCTCGTCCATCGGGCCGATCCCCTGGAACCGCGCGTTCCAGTACTCCCGCTTCAGTCCGGGCCGCGAGGCGACCGCGGCGGTCGGCGTCGAGCCCGGACCCGGGCGGGTGAGGAGGAACGCCGCGACGGCCGAGGCTTCGTCGTGGGTCAGGTTCATCGAAGGCATCCGACCCGCGACGTGGGTCGCGAGCGGGTCGCGCAGGAATTCCGCGAGCGACTCGTGGGTCCAGGCCGCGGCGAGGTCGTCCATCGCGATCGCTTCGGCGGGGTCGGCGCCGTGGCACGCCACGCAGCCGACTTCAGACCAGAGTCGCTCGCCCTCGGCCACCCGCGCGGTCGAGACCTCCATCATCGCGTCGGTCGGGCCGAGGGGCCCACCCTGCGAAGCGAGGAAGTGCACGAGTTCCTCGACCGCCGACGCCTGCTCCGCCTCCGGCAGGCCGTGCAGGAGATCCGGCATCCGCATGCCGAGCTCGCCACCGTGGGCCCGGACCCGAGCGCGGATCGCCGCGGGCGAGAGGCGACCACCGACGCCATCCTCGCCGAGGATCGCCGGGGCCGGTGCGACGCCGAGTCGCTCGATCGTCGATTCGTCCGCCGCGTGGCAGGCGGTGCAGGAGGCGTCGGCCACGAGGGTCTCGGCCTCCACGGAACGCCACGCTCGATTCGAGACGGCACTCGAGCCGGAGGAGGGATCGCGGTCGCCGCAGCCGAGGGTCGCGAGGGTCGCGGCGGCGAGAATGACCTCGGCCGAACGAAAGGGGAGTCGGGTGGGCCGGGAGGTCTTCACGATGGGACTCCGGTGGGTGCCAGGCGCGATCCACACCGATCGTACCGTCCCGATCGTCCCCGGATTCGCCGTCGCCATCAGGCGACGGGGTCTGAGGTAGGCTCCCTTCGTGCGAAGGATCACATCGAATCTCGGGGTCGGTCTCCTCTTCGCCGTGGCGGCGGTGCTGCCGTCCGGTTGCATGGTGGGGCCGGATCCGACGCCCCCGACGATGATCCTCCCGGATTCATGGCATGCGGAGCTCGTGGAGGGCATGGAACGGGAGGCGGGCGCACCGACCGCCTGGTGGGACGGCTTCGGGGATCCGTTCCTCGCGGAACTGATCGCCATCGCGGAGTCCCGGAACCTCGACCTGCGGATCGCGGAGAGCCGCATTCGCGAGTCGCGCGCCCTCTACGGGATCGCGGCCGCGGATCTCTTCCCGACGGCCACGACCACCGGCGACGCCTACTTCAACGACGGCAGCCGGACCTCCGCGGGCACCGTCTCCTCGCCGAGCGAGTACTACACCGCCACCCTCGACCTGGCCTGGGAGGTCGATGTCTGGGGTCGCGTTCGAAGAGGCGTCCAGGCGGCCGAGTTCACCGTCGCGGAGGCGGTCGAGAACCTTCGCGACGCCCTCGTCACGATCCGGGCCGAGGTGGCTCGCAGCTACCTCGAGGCGAGGTCGTACCAGGGGCAGGCCGCATCGCTCGCCCGGGATCTCGCGTCCCGTCTCGAGACCCTCCGGCTCGTCGAGGCGAGGTATCGAGTGGGTGCCGCGACCGACCTCGACGTCGCCCAGGCGGCGGCGCAGGCGGAGGCCACCGGCTCCCAGCTTCCGGTCCTCGAAGCCAGTGCCGCCGACGCGATCAACCGACTCTCGGTGCTCCTCGGCGAGGCCGCCGGTCCCCTGCGGGATCGGATGGTGGTCTCCTTCGACGAGGCACGGCCCGTCCCGCAGCCCCTCGAGGCGGTCGCGGTGGGGATTCCCGCGGACACGATCCGGCGTCGGCCCGACGTCAGGTCGTCGGAGCGGGCCCTCATGGCGGCGGTCGCCCGCATCGGGGTCGCGGAGGCGTCCCTCTTCCCGGCGCTCCGCATCACCGGAAGCGGCGGCTTCTCCAGCGCGGACTTCCAGACGTGGTTCACCCGCGACCAGCTCGGCGGCCTGCTCGGCATCGAGCTGAGCTGGCCGATCTTCACCGCCGGTCGACTCGAGAGCGCGATCGACGTCAGGAACGAGCAGGCGCAACAGGCGCTCCTCGCGTACGAGCGGACGGTCCTCGAGGCGATCGCCGAGGTCGAGTCCTCGCTGGTCGCCCTCGCGATGACGGTGGACAGCCGACGCCGGCTCGAGGAGACGGTTCGTTCCTACGAGACGGCGACCCGACTCGCCCGTCAGCGATACGAGGCCGGCGTCGACGATCTCCAGGTGCTCCTGACCAACGAGCGAGGCGTCTTCGAGGCAAGGCAGCAGCTCGCACTCATCGAGGGCCAGGTCGCATCCAACGCGGTCGGGCTCTACAAGGCACTGGGCGGCGCGTGGGAGATCGACGCCGCCGGCAACCAGACCGCCCGCGAAGAGCAGGCGGACGACTCCGTGGAGATGCAGGGATGAATCGCACTCGAAGCCTGTCCGCCCTCTCGACGACTCCGTGGAGGATGTTCGTCCTCCCGGCGATCGCGGCGGCGCTCGTCGGTTGCGGTGCCTCGAAGCCGGAGGAGAAGAAGCCGGCCCCGCTCCCCGTCACCGCGGTGGCGGTCGAGACGAAGGACGTGCCCGATCGCCGTCGCTTCCCCGGCACCACCCAGGCCGTGCAGGAGGTCACCGTCATCGCCCGCATCGAGGGCTTCCTCGAACAGAGGCTCTTCGAGGAGGGATCGCTCGTCCAGGCGGGGGCGCCGCTCTTCATCATCGAGCAGGTCCCCTACGAGGCCGAGGTGCTGAAGGCGTCGGGCGAGGTGATCGAGGCGGAGGCGGCACTCGAGCTCGCCCGCGTCGACTTCGAAAGGAACGCACCGCTCGCGGAGACCGGTGCGGTCTCCGTGCAGGAACTCGACCAGTACGCCGCGAACCTCGCTTCCGCTCGCGGTCGACTCGAGACGGCCCGGGCGGCCCTGATCGAGGCGGAGATCCGGCTCGAGTACACCGAGGTCCGTTCGCCGCTCGCCGGTCGCGTCGGCCAGCGACTCGTCGACGTCGGGAACGTGGTCGGGGGCACCGGGAATCCATCGCAGCTCGCCACGATCGTCCAGGTCGATCCGATGCGGGTCGTCTTCGAGCCGCCCGGAAGCGACATCGTCGCGTTCCTCGAGGCGTGGCCGGAGCGGCAGGTGACGGTGCAGATCTCGCTCGCGGGCGAGAACGGCGGCAAGCCCATCGAGGGCCGGCTCGATCTCGTCGACAACGTCGCCAACACGGCGACCTCCACCTTCCTCGCCCGAGCCACCTTCCCGAACGCGGACGGGCGGGTGCTTCCCGGCCTCGTCGCGGACCTCGTGGTCGACCTCGGCGTCCCGAAGGACCAGCTCGTCGTCCCCGAGGCCGCGATCCCCAGCGATCCACAGACCTCTTACGTCTGGGTCGTCGTCGACGGCAAGCTCGCCCGCAAGGAGGTCGGGACCGGCACGCAGTGGCAGGGGCTCCGGGTGGTCACCGGCATCGCCGCGGGCGACAAGGTCGTGGTCGCGGGCAATCCGCTCGCCCTCCGGACGGGCATGCCCGTCTCGGTCACCGAGAAGACGGCCCAGTCGTTCCTCGCCGAGTCGAGCAAGGGTGGATCGAAGGGCGAGGGAAGCTCCCCCAACACCCACTCCTCGCAGTCGCCCGCCGCCAAGGCGAGCCTCCACGACACCGGCGCGGCCGAGCGTCACTCGGGTGGAGGTGGCGGTTGATCATCGACCCGGGATCGCAGGGAGGGACGGCTTGAGCCGCTTCTTCATCTCACGACCGATCTTCGCGAGTTCGCTCGCGATCCTGATGGTGGTCGTCGGCATCGCCGCGATGCTGAAGCTCCCGATCGCGCTCTTCCCGCAGATCGTCCCGCCCACCGTCCAGGTGACCGCGGGCTACCCCGGCTCGAGCGCCGAGGTGGTGGCCCGCGTGATCACCACGCCGCTCGAGCAGCAGATCAACGGGGTCGAGGGCATGATCTACATGTCCAGCAACTCGACCGCGAACGGGTCCTCGCAGATCACGGTCACCTTCGACGTCGGCTACGACGTCGACATCGGCGCGGTCGACATCCAGAACAAGGTGCAGACCGCGATCGGGCAGCTGCCCGAGGTGACCCAGCGATCGGGGATCGCGATCGCGAAGACCCAGACCGACATCACGCTCTTCGTGACGTTGAGCGGCGAGGGCACCGACTACGACGGGGCGTTCCTCGGCAACTGGGCCGAGATCAACATGATCGACGACCTCGCCCGGATCCCCGGGGTCGGCCAGGTCACGAACTTCGGCCTCAAGAACTACTCGATCCGCATCTGGCTCGATCCCGACCGGATGGCGGAGCTCGACATCACGCCCAACGACGTGGTCAACGCCGTCGAGGCGCAGAACGTCGACATCGCGGCCGGCATCGTCGGGGCGCCGCCCCTGCCCGAGAACGTCGCCTTCAGCTACCAGCTCAAGACGCTCGGCCAGCTTCGCGAGGTCGAGCAGTTCGACGACATCGTCGTCAAGGTCGGCGACGACGGGTCGATCGTCCAGGTCAGGGACATCGGCCGCGTCGAACTCGGCGCGAGCAGCTACACGAGCACGGCGACCTACATGAACCGGCCGGCCGCGCTGGTCGGCATCTTCCAGCGGCCCGATGCGAACGCCATGCAGGTCGCCGCGGACGTCGAGGCGTATCTCCAGCGGATGCGGGACTCGAACCGCCTCCCGGACGGGACCGAGGCGATCGTCGCCTACGACAGCACCCGGTTCGTCAAGAACAGCATGACCGAACTCGTGGTCACGCTGCTGGAGGCGATCGGGCTCGTGGTCATCGTGGTCTTCGTCTTCCTCCAGAGCCTCCGGACGACGATCATCCCGATCATCGCGATCCCGGTGTCCCTGGTCGCGACCTTCGCGATCCTCGCGGGCTTCGGCTTCTCGATCAACACCCTCACCCTCCTCGGCCTCGTCCTCGCGGTCGGCCTGGTGGTCGACGATGCGATCGTCGTGGTGGAGAACGTCGAGCGGCAGCTCGAGAACGGACTCTCGAAGAAGGACGCGGCGGTGGCCGCGATGAAGGAGGTCACGCCGCCGATCGTCGCCACGACCGTGGTGCTGATGGCGGTCTTCGTGCCCACCGCGTTCACGCCCGGCATCGCGGGCCAGCTCTACAACCAGTTCGCCCTGACGATCGCCTTCTCGGTCGGCCTGAGCGCGATCAACAGCCTGAGCCTGAGCCCGGCCCTCTGCGGGGTGTTTCTCAAGCACACGTCTCGCGAGGACCGGATCGCGCCGTTCCGTCTCTTCAACCGTGCCTTCGACGCGACCTCGACCGGGTTCGGCAACCTCGTGGGCTTCATGTCCCGTCGCCTCTGGCCGATCGTCCTGATCGTCTTCGCGGTGCTGCTGGCGACCACCTACGAGCGGGTCCGCGCGACCCCGACCGGGTTCGTCCCGCAGGAGGACCAGGGGTACTTCTTCAACTTCGTGGCCCTTCCCGGCGGCGCGACCCTCGATCGGACCGAGGCGGTGTGCGAGGAGGTCGCCTCCCGGCTGATGGACATGCCGGGCGTCCAGAGCGTCAACTACATCGCCGGGTACGACTTCCTCGACAGCTACGCGGACATGTCGGCGGGCGTCGTCTTCGCGATCATGGACGACTGGGACGAGCGGGCCCCGAAGCCGGAGACGCACATCCCGGCGATTCTCGACCACTGCAAGGAGCGGTTCGCGGACATCGAGGGCGGCCTCGTGATCCCGATCAACCCGCCCCCGATCCCCGGTCTCGGTTCGACCGGTGGATTCGAGTACGAGGTGCAGGATCTCCTCGGCAAGGGCACGGAGGCGCTGCTCGCCGCGACCCAGGCCTTCATCAAGGAGGTCGAGGCCAGGCCGGAGATCGACAAGCTCCTCTGCGATCTCCGCGTGGACTATCCCCAGGTCGAGCTCGACATCGACCGCATCGAGGCCCAGCGCCTCGGCGCCTCCATGAGCGACGTCTTCCAGACGCTCCAGGTCCACCTCGCGGGCTACTACGTCAACAACTGGAACAAGTACGGCCAGGTCTACCAGGTGAACCTGCAGGCAGAGGGCAGCGACCGCATGACGCTCGACGACGTGCTGGCCCTCCGCGTGGCGAGTCGGTTCGGCGGGACCGTCCCCCTCGCCCAGTTCGTGCAGCTCGTCCCGGTCGCGGGACCGGTGAACATCCAGCACTACAACCTCTACGAATCGGCCCAGGTCATCGGGGGCCCGGCGAAGGGCTTCTCCGGCGGGCAGGCGGTCAAGGCCATGATGGAGGTCGCCCAGACCGAGCTGGTGGACAAGGGATGGGGCGCCGAATGGACCGGCACCGTCTACCAGCAGCTGAAGGCGGGGGCGGCGTCGATCGCGATCTTCGGGTTCTCGCTCATCATCGTCTTCCTGGTCCTCGCCGCTCTCTACGAGAGCTGGACGATGCCCTTCATCATCCTGCTCTCGGTGCCGCTCGCGGTCCTCGGTGCGGTGGTCGCCCTGGGCATCCGAGGCATCCCCCTCGACGTCTACGGCCAGATCGGCCTGCTGATGCTGGTGGGGCTCGCGGCCAAGAACGCGATCCTGATCGTCGAGTTCGCCAAGTCCCTCCGCGAGGAGGGACGGGGGATCATCGAGGCCGCGATGGAGGCCGCCAGGCTCCGGTTGCGACCGATCCTGATGACCGCCTTCGCGTTCATCCTCGGGGTGCTTCCCCTCGTCTTCGCCACCGGACCGGGCGCCAACGCCCGTCACTCGATCGGCACGACGGTGCTGGGCGGGATGATCGCGTCGACGTTCCTCAGCCTGCTCATCGTTCCCGTGCTCTACGTGGTGTGCGAGTACCTGCGGGAGAAGATCGGCGGGGAGAAGCCCGAACCCACCGGCGGCGAGGCGTCCGGCACGTCCATCTGACCTCGTTTCGCGATCCGATCCCGCTTGAGTCCGCGTCGGGAGCGGATACCGTCGTGGCATGAGCCACACCTCGAAGAGCAGTCGTCGCCAGTTCCTCGCCTATTCCGCCGGTGGAGCCGCCGCCGGCGTGATCGGTCGGTCGACCCTCGCGGGCCAGGACGATGCCGGTTCGGCGACCTCGGACCCCGCCGGGTCCCCGGTCGCGGGCGGCACGCCTTCGGATTCGATCCGGGTCGCGGTGGTCGGCCTCCGCGGGCGAGGTTGGAACCACGTGATGGGTCTCCACGGCCAGCCCGGCTGCGAGGTGGTCGCGCTCTGCGACGTGGACTCCGAGGTCCTCGCCCGGCGGGCGCGGGAGTGCGCCACGGGCACCGACCAGCGGGCGGGATTCGAGGTCGAGACGACGGGGGACATGCGGACGCTGCTCGACCGCGAGGACATCGACGCCATCGCGATCGCGACCCCGAACCACACCCACGCGATGCTCGCCTGCTGGGCGCTCGACGCCGGCAAGCACGTCTACGTCGAGAAGCCCGTCTCGCACGTGGTGGAGGAGGGCGCCCGGATCGTCGAGGCCGCGAGGCGGAACGGACGCATCTGCGCCACCGGCACCCAGGGTCGCTCGGCGTCCTCCGTCAGGAACGCGATCGCCTTCGTCCACGGCGGGGGCCTGGGCAAGGTGCACTGCTCGCGCGGCCTCTGCTACAAGCCCCGGCGACCCATCGGCCGGGTGGACGGTCCGCGCTTCGCGCCCGCGGCCCTCGACTACGACCGCTGGCTCGGTCCGGTCGAGTATCGCCCGCTCCAGCGTCCGCGGCTCCACTACGACTGGCACTGGGATCTCCACACCGGCAACGGCGATCTCGGCAACCAGGGCATCCACCAGATGGACATCGCCCGCTGGGCCCTCGGCTGGGACGCGATGCCGAAGTCCGTCTGGTCGGTCGGGGGGCGACTGGGCTACGAGGACGACGGCGACTCGCCGAACACCCAGGTCGCGGTGTTCTTCCGCGACGGCGTGCCGCTGGTCTTCGAGGTGCGGGGCCTTCCTCGCGACAAGGCCCAGCAGTCCGACAAGTGGCAGATGGACGCGTACGAGGGGCAGTCGATCGGGAACATCATCCACGGCGAGAACGGCACGGTCCGGATCTCGAACTCGTACTCGTGGGCGGACATGCTCGATCCGGACGGCAACAAGGTGCAGGAGTGGAAGGGAGGCGGCGACCACTTCGCGAACTTCGTCGCCGCGGTCCGCGCCGACGACCCCTCGGTGCTGAACGCGTCGATCGAGGACGGCCACCTCTCCTCCGCCTACTGCCACCTCGGGATCCTCTCGCACCGTCTCGGTACGTCGGTCGACCCCGCCGGCGTCTCGCAGGCCTGGTCGTCGTCGCCGACCGCGCTCGATGCATGGCACCGCATGCGGGATCACCTGGCCGCCAACGAGGTCGACCTCGCGGCGGCGCCGATCACCCTCGGCCGGGAGCTTCGGTTGAACGCCGATGCGACCGAGGTCCGAGGGGATCCGGTGGCGACCGCGATGCTCCGACGCGAGGATCGCCCGCCCTTCACCTTCTGATCGAGGGGAATCGACCGATGCCGGATCGTCGCACCTTCCTCGCCTCGAACCTCGTGGCCCTGGCCGCCGGTCCGTCGGCGTTCGCCGCCGCCTGGCGGGCCCGGGCCGCCACGTGCCGGCTCGCGTCGCCGCGGTTCGGCCTCGTCACCTACCTGTGGGGGCGCGACCTCGACCTGCCCGAGCTGCTCGCGGTGTGCGGACGGAGCGGCCTCGACGGGGTCGAGCTTCGCACGACGCATGCGCACGGGGTCGAGCCGACGCTCGATGCCCGCGGTCGGGCCGACGTGCGGGCCCGGTTCGAGTCGTCGCCGGTGGCGTTCGTGGGGATCGGGAGCGACGAGCGGTTCGACTCCCCGGATGCCGCTCGACTCCGGGCGGCGAAGAAGGCCACGATCGACTTCCTTCGACTCTCGGCCGACCTCGGCGGCGGGGGCGTGAAGGTGAAGCCCGATTCCTTCCATCGCGGGATCGAGCGAGCGGTGACGATCGAGCAGATCGGTCGATCGCTCGGGGAACTGGGTCCGGTCGCGGCGGATCTCGGCCAGGAGATCCGACTCGAGGTCCATGGGGGTTGCGCCGATCCCCGGGTGGTGCGGGACATCGTCCGGATCGCCGATCATCCGGCGGTCCGCGTCTGCTGGAACTCGAATCCGCAGGATCTTCGCGGCCTGGGCTTCCAGCGGAACTACGAGCTCCTGCGACCGTCCTTCGGCGACACGCTCCACGTGCGGGAGTCCGATCGATTCGACTACCCGACCGCCGACCTCCTCGAGCTGCTCGGGCGGGACGGGTACGACGGGTACGTCCTGCTGGAGGCCCACACCACGCCGCCCGTGCACCGCGTCCCGGCCCTGCGGAACGAACGCGCCGTCTTCGATGCGCGGATGCGGGTCCGGCCGCGAACGCCGGCGCCGGGGATCTCGATCGCCCCGGGAAGGCGGGCCCCGAACCGCCTCGAGGTCCGGGCGGGCGACGAACCCTTCGCCACGGTCCACCTCGGTGGCGGTGAACGGACGCCGGCGATCCATCCTCTCCACGCACCGGGGGGGCGGCGGGTGCTTCGGGGTTTCCCGTTCGAACGTCGTGACGGCGAAGCGACCGATCATCCGCATCACCGGGGCATGTGGTTCGCCCACGGGGACGTGAACGGCCACGACTTCTGGCACGACGAGCGATGCCGGATCCGGGTGCGGGAGCACGAGACGATCGACGGCGACACGATCCGCTTCGTCGCCGACTGGATCTCCCCGGACGGCGTGCTCGCGCGGGAGACCAGGACGCTCCGGTTCTCCGCCACGGCGGATCGCCGACGCATCGACACGGAGATCGAACTCGTCCCGGTCGTCGACGAGCTCGTCTTCGGCGACACCAAGGAGGGGTGCTTCGCCCTCCGGCTCGCCCCGACCCTTCGCGTCGAGGGTCCTCGGGCCCGCGGTCGACTGGAGAACGCGGAGGGCCTTCGCGACGGCGAGTGCTGGGGCGCCCGGTCGTCCTCCGTCACCGCGGAGGGACCGGTCGATGGCCGGCTCGTCCGGGTCGTCGTGGTGGACGAGGAATCGAATCCCTGGTCGCCGTCCCACTGGCACGCCCGGAAGTACGGGCTGCTGGCGATGAACCCCTTCGGGAGGCGGGCCTTCGAGGGACGCGACGCCGGGAGCGGCGCGATGACGTTCACGCCGTCGTCGCCGCTCCGATGTCGGTACGCGACGATCGTGGAGACCGGGCTCCGTCGGTGATCGACGCGGCGACGACTCGAGGACGTCGGGCCGGCCGAGGCCGTCACTCCTCCACGAGTTCCGGTTCCACGACCTCCACGTCCCCCTGGATCGGTGGTTCCGGGGCGGGCCGGCGATCGAAGACGAACTGCTCGCCCGTCACCGTGACCACGATCGTGTCCCCCTCCTCGTAGGCCCCGGAGAGGATCCGGGTGGCGATCGGGTTCTCGATCCGCTGCTGGATGACCCGCTTGAGCGGTCGCGCGCCGAACTGCGGATCGAAGCCCTCCGCCGCCAGCGCCTTCATCGCGTCGTCGGCGACCTCGAGGTGCAGGCCCCGGTCGGCGAGGCGGTTCCGCACGAGATCGAGCTGGATGCCGACGATGCCGGCGAGCTCCTCGCGGCCGAGCTGGTGGAAGATGACGGTGTCGTCGATCCGGTTGATCAGCTCGGGGCGGAGGTGCTGCTTGAGCTGCTCCTTCACCGCCGCCTCGATCTCCTCGTGGATCGCGCCGGTGTCGGTCATCTCGAGGATCCGGTGCGACCCGATGTTGCTGGTCATCACGACGATCGTGTTCGAGAAGTCGACGGTCCTGCCGTGTCCGTCCGTGAGCCGTCCGTCGTCGAGCACCTGCAGGAGCACGTTCGAGACGTCGGGGTGGGCCTTCTCCATCTCGTCGAAGAGCACCACCGCGTACGGGCGACGCCGGACCGCCTCGGTGAGGCGCCCACCCTCCTCGTAGCCGACATACCCGGGAGGCGCCCCGATCAGCCGGGCGACCGCATGCTGCTCCATGTACTCGCTCATGTCGATGCGGACCATCGCCTCCTCGGTGTCGAAGAGGAAGTTCGCCAGGGCCTTGCAGAGCTCCGTCTTGCCGACGCCGGTCGGACCGAGGAAGAGGAACGATCCGATCGGTCGCTCCGCCTCGCCGAGGCCGGCACGACTCCGGCGGACGGCCTCGCTCACGGCGCGCACCGCATCGTCCTGGCCCTTCACGCGGGCCTCGAGGACCTCCTCCATGCGAAGGAGCTTTTCCCGCTCGCCCTCGACGAGCCGGTCGACGGGGATGCCGGTCCAGCGGGCGACGACCTCGGCGATCTGCTCGCTGTCGACCTCCTCCTTCACGAGCGCCTCGCCGGACTCCTGTCGTGCGCGGAGGGCCTCCTCCGCCTCGACGAGTCGCTCCTCCAGCTGGCGAAGGTCGCCGTACTGGATGCGGCTCGCCGCCTCGAAGTCGCCGAGCCGCTTGGCCTGCTCGAGCTCCGTCTGCTTGCGGTCGATCTCCTCCTTGACGTCCTTGATCCGATCGAGGTCGCCCTTCTCGATCTCCCACTGCGCGGTGATCGCCTGGTTCCGTTCGTCGAGCGAGGCGAGCTCCTCCTCGATGCCCTCGAGTCGCTTGCGGGCCCCGCTGTCCTTGTCGCTCTCGAGCTTGAGCGCCTCCCGCTCGATCTCGAGCTGCATGATGCGGCGGCGAAGCTCGTCGAGCTCGGTCGGCATCGAGTCGTTCTCGATCCGGAGCTTCGAGCTCGCCTCGTCGAGGAGATCGATCGCCTTGTCGGGAAGGAATCGATCGCTGATGTAGCGGTCGGAGAGCCGGGCGGCGGACACCAGCGCACCGTCCTGGATGCGGACGCCGTGGTGCGCCTCGTAGCGGGGCTTGAGTCCCCGGAGGATCGCGATCGTGTCCTCGAGACCGGGCTCGCCGACGAAGACCGGCTGGAACCGACGCTCGAACGCGGGGTCCTTCTCGATGTGCTGGCGATACTCGTCGAGCGTCGTGGCACCGATGCAGCGCAGCTCGCCGCGGGCCAGCGCCGGCTTCAGGAGGTTCCCGGCGCTGACGGCGCCGTCCGCCTGGCCGGCGCCGACGATCGTGTGGAGCTCGTCGATGAAGAGGATGATCGACCCCTCGCTCGCGGCGACCTCGCGCAGGACCGCCTTCAGGCGTTCCTCGAACTCGCCGCGGAACTTGGCGCCGGCGAGGAGCTGGCCGACGTCGAGGGCCATGATGCGGGCGTTCCGCATGCCCTCGGGGCAGTCGTGGTTGACGATCCGGATCGCGAGCCCTTCGGCGATCGCGGTCTTGCCGACGCCGGGTTCACCGATCAGGACGGGGTTGTTCTTGGTGCGGCGGCTCAGGACCTGCATGCACCGGCGGATCTCCTCGTCGCGTCCGATGACCGGGTCGATCTTCCCGGCCGCGGCCCGCTCGTTGAGGTCGATCGCGTACTTCTTCAGCGCCTCGTAGTTGCTCTCGGCCCCGGGGTCGTTGACCTGGCCGACCCCGCTCGCGGCGCGGATCTGGTCGATGGCGGCACCGACCGCGTCGCGGGTCGCGCCGCAGCCGGCCAGGACCTCCCGGGCGTCGCTCGGGACGTCGAACATCGCGAGCAGGAGATGCTCGGTCGAGATGTACGCGTCCTTGCGCCCGCTCGCCTCGGCCTCCGCCTTCTGGAGGAGGGCCATCGTGGATTGTGCCGTGCGAGGCTGGGCACCGGTGACGCTGGGCTGTCGACCGAGTTCCGCCTCGGCGACGTCGCGAACGCGCTCCGGCTGCACGCCGGCCTTCGCGAGGATCGAACCGACGACGCCCTGTCGATCCTCGAGCATCGCTGCGAGGACGTGAAGGGGCGTCAGTTCGGCGTGGTTGCGTCCGGTCGCCGTCGACTGCGCGGCGGCGAGGACTTCCTGGGCAAGGGTGGTGAATCGGTCCATCTGCATGTGCGTTGGGTCTCCCTGGGCCCCCGGCTCGCGGCCGTTCGGCGCCCCTCGGGATGATGCAAGTCCCGTGCCCACCACGGGATGGCGATTCCGGGCCACCAGGAGGGGGGCTGGAGGGGGGCGACTGCCGATCGGGCAGGCGTGGTCCCGGAATCGGCAGGGCTCGAGGCGGGGTCCCAGGCGGGGCTCAGGCCGGAGGGAGGGGCGTCGCCGGGAAGTCGGCCGGGTGCACCTCGGGGCGGTCGTTGATCCACGCGACCAGCCAGCGGAACGCGTCCACCAGCCGGGGACCCGGCCGATTGAACATCTGGTTCCCGTCCACCAGCATCACGGCGTTCGGGTCGCCGGAGGCGACCGCGGGAAGCGATCGCCACCAACTCGCTTCCACGAGCGTCGGAAGTTCACGGCGGATCGCATCCCGGTCGTAGCCGCACGGGCAGACGATCACGCGGTCGGGCCGGCTCTCGACGATCTCCTCGATCGAGACCTCGCGGCTCTTCGCCCCCGCCTCGTTGAGGGAGTGGCGACCCCCCGCATGCTCGATCAGCCCGGGAGTCCAGTGACCGCCGACGAACGGTGGATCCATCCACTCGAGGAAGAGCACCTCGGGCCCCGGCACGTACGGATTCACGAAGTCGACGGCCGTCCAGTAGGCCTCTCGCGCCGCGACCATCGCGGCCTCCGCCTCGGCCTCTCGCCCGACGGCCCGACCCACCTCCAGCAGGTCGTCGAGGACGTCCCACACCGTGTCCGGGTCGAGGCTGACGATCCTCGGCGGCCGCGCCATCCCTGCCGCGACCCCGCGGACCGTCTCGAGATCGATCGAGCAGACCTCGCAGAGGTCCTGGGTCAGGATCACGTCGGGTTCGAGGGCGCGAAGCGCTTCCGTGTCGAGGCGATAGAGACTTGCCGCGTCGCCGGAGCCGAGCGATTCCTTGACCTCCCGATCGATCTCCGCGCTGGTCCCGGAGGTGATCCGGGCCGCCGTGAGGATCGGTCGGTCGGCCACCGACGCCGGGTGGTCGCACTCGTGGCTCCGGCCCACCAGGAGGTCCCCGGCACCGATCGCGCACAGGACCTCGGTGGCGGATGGAAGCAGGCTGACGACGCGCATGCCCCCATGGTACGGACCTCCCGCGGGGGACCGCACGACCCGCACCACCGGAATCACCGGCCCGCGAACGACGGGGCGACCGTCACGAGCGGAACAGCCGACCTCGCTCCGTGGCCCCGACGGCGTCTCCCGTGGCATCGCCGGAATCCGCGGGCATGGTTGGAACGATCGGCTCGCCGGCGTCCAACGCGACGTCCCGGTCCGATCGACTGGGAGAACAGAAGACATGTGGAAGAGATGCAGAAGCCTCGCGGCGGCGATCGGACTTGCCGGGTCCCCGGTGGCCGGAGCCGACATCCTCGAACTCGAGCTGGGATCGTTCCTGTTCGGTCATGGCACCGACGACTACGAGTACGTCGGCGACTACGCCGCGTTCATGGGCTCGGACGTCGAGGGCGACCCGATCGAGAAGACGGTCGCGACGATCGACCTCGGAGCGGTCCTCGCGGCCTTCGACATGTCGGCGATCGCGTGGATCACCATCTCGGATCCCGGAACGAACGCCTACTACACGAATCCCGGCGCGGACATCGACCTCTTCACGGTCTCGGGCCTGCCCGAGGGCGTCGGCGTCGAGTACGGCTACGACGGCATCAACCCGCTCTACACCGACATGAGCTCCGCCGAGCTGGCCCAGGAGGTCGCCGAGGTCGACTTCACCGATGGAGCCGGCGACGCCTCCGATCTCTTCGTGTCGCTGGCGTGCGAGGGCAGCCTGACGATGTCGTTCCTCGACTGGCCCGACTCCGGCGGGGGCGGCGACGACTCGGGCTCCGGTGATTCCGACCCCGGAGATGATCCAGGCGACGATCCCGGCAGCGACGACGGTGCGGATTGGGAACCCGGCGACATCCTCGACCTGCCCGGCCTGGGCGACGATTCCCCCATCGGTGGGGAGGTCGCGGTGCCCTCGATCGACCCGGACGCGTTCTTCCTTCGTTTCAACGAGATCGCCCCGACCGCGGAGTGGGTGACGATCTCGATCGGTCTGCTGGCGTCGTCGCATCACGTCGTCGTCCCCGGACCATTCACGATCACGGCCCTTCCGGTGGCCGTCGGGCTGATGCGGCGTCGACGACGGCGTTGATCCCGACTTCTTCTCCCGAACCGCCAGGGCGGGCCGCTACAGTGGTCCGCCATGGCGGTCTTTTCGTACAGAGCCCGGGACACCGGCGGCCGACGGGTCGCCGGGACGCTCGAGGGTGCGACCCGGGCGGCGATCGTCGCCGAGCTGCAGTCCCGCGGGCTTTCACCGATCAGGGTGCAGGAGAGCTCGGTCGCGAAGAC
>JAYZBK010000175.1:0-4263 GCA_036339295.1 Planctomycetota bacterium | reverse complement strand
ACGCACCTTGCCCAGCCGCGTGAAGACCGCGGTGGTCAGGCTGTTGAGGGCGATCTTCGTCGCGGTGCCCGCCGCGAGTCTCGTCGACCCGGTGAGAAGCTCCGGGCCGGTGTCGAGCACGACCAGGTGATCGCAGCCCTCGGGGCGGTCGCGGGGCGCGCACGTGAGGAGGGCCGTCGTCGCGTCGCGGGCCGATGCGATTCGGATCCCCCCCAGGACGTAGGGCGTCGTGCCGCCGGCGGCGATCCCGACGACCACGTCCGACGACCCGATCCCGAGCCGATCGAACTCCGCGGCGACGCCGTCGGGATCGTCCTCGGCACCCTCGCTCGAGCGACGCAGGGCCGGGTCACCACCCGCGATCAGGCCGACGACGGACTCGGGATCGACGTGGAAGGTCGGCGGGCACTCGGAGGCGTCCAGGACGCCCAGGCGACCGCTCGTGCCCGCACCGAGGTAGACCAGTCGACCGCCGACGGTCATCTTCGTCACCACGTCGTCGACCAGCGCCGACAGGACCGGCGTCGCCTGCTCGACCGCGTCGACCGCCCGCCGCTGGTCGGAGGCGAGCGTCCGGACGAGTTCGAGGCCACCAAGGGACTCGAGCGCCACGCCGAGCGGGTGGGGCTGCTCGGTGCCGACGTGACCACGATCGGTCGGGAGGGCGGGTTCGGCGTCCGTCACCGCGGCGATCCCGCGGTCTCGGCGGCCCCGAGATGCTCCTGCAGGAACGACCACTTCGAGGAGCGGTACGCCGCGCTCGGGATGCCGTGCCCGGCGTCGGGGAAGATCTGCATCTCGAAGGGGATGTCCGCGTCCTGGAGCCTCCGGGCCATCTGGAAGGTGTTCGCGGGATGGACGTTGTCGTCCTGCATGCCGTGGAGGAGCAGCAACGCTCCCTCCAGTCGATTCGCGAGCTTCACCGCACTGCCGGCGTCGTACCCCTCGGGATTCTCCTGCGGGGTCCGCATGTACCGCTCGGTGTAGATCGTGTCGTAGTTCCGGAAGTCGGTGACCGGCGCGCCGGCGACCCCGGCCCGGAAGACGTCGGGGTGACGAACGAGGGCGAGCGCCGCCAGGTAGCCGCCGTAGCTGTGCCCGGCGATCCCGACCCGCGCCGGGTCGATCTCGGGATGCGCCTCGAGGATGGCCTTCACGCCCGCGACCTGGTCGTCGAGGTCGGGGCCGCCGAGGCGGAGATAGGTCGCGCCCTCGAACGCCTTGCCGCGTCCGATGGTGCCGCGGTTCTCGATCTTCGCCACCGCGAAGCCCAGCTCGCAGGCCGCGTTCGCCGGGCTCCAGGTGTTGGAGGGGCCGCGCGACTCGGGCCCGCCGTAGACGTCGACGAGCAGTGGATAGCGGGCGATCGCGTCGCGATCCGCGTTCGCCGGGAGGTGCAGCACCGCGTGCAGCGGGGTCGTGCCGTCGGCGGCCGTGAACCGGACGAGCTCACCGCCGGCGAGACCCGTGGTCTCGAGTCCCGAGGCGTCGCCCCGGGCGATCACCGCGATCTCCCGCCCGTCCTCCGCGTGGATGACGGTCTCGGGGGCATGGTCGACCGCCTCGCGGGTGGCCGCGATCATCCGACCGTCGTCGGAGATGCGGAAGCTCCCGTGGTTGAGGTCGGCGGTCGTGATCCTTCGCTCGTCCGTCCCGTCGAGACGGACGCGATGAAGCTGGTTGTTGATCGGGGTCTCGCTGCTCCGCATCGTGTACCAGAGCATCCCGGCGTCCTCGTCGAGCTTCACGATCGACTCGACCGGGGCATCCGCGAACCGGGGGTCGGTCCCGGTCAGGGCGTTGACCAGCGTGCCGTCGAGGTCTCGGAGCTCGAGCTGCTTCCAGCCCGACTTCTCGGTCTCCCACAGGAAGCGGCGACCGTCGTCGAGGAACCTCATCTGCGGGCGATTCCGCTGCCACGTGTCCTGCCGCTCCTCGACCACGAGTCGGGACTCGCCGGTCCCCGGATCCGCGGCCATCACCTCGAGGTGGTTCTGGTGGCGATTCGTCCGGTTGAAGAGCAGTTCGCCCCCGTCGGGCGTCCACCGGACGGCGTAGACGTACTGGTCGGGATCGTCGCCGATGTCGACCTCGACGAGCTCGCCGGTGTCGCATTCGAAGATCCGCAACCCCGCGATCGGGTTCGGGTCCCCCGCCTTGGGATACCGCTCCCGCTTGATCTCGCTCCGCAGCGAGGAGAGACCGTCGACGAGGTAGTAGTCGCGGGTCGGCGAGACGTCGAAGGCGTAGAACGCGAGGTGGCGGCCGTCGGGCGACCACCACATCGCATCGGTCTGGTCGAGCTCCTCGCCGTACACCCAGGACGCGGTGCCGTACCGGAACGCCTCGGTGCCGTCGGTGGTCACCGGCAGCTCGGTGCCGTCCTCGGCCCGGAGGACGACGTTGTGGTCCTCGTGGACCGCCGTCCAGGCGCCGTCGGGCGACGGGGATTCCGTGAGCTGTCGCCCGCGAGCGGGGCGCGGTCCCCGATTGCCGCGACGTGCGTCGCCCCGAGGTCGCGAAGGCAGGGCCGTCGCGTCGGCCTCGGAGACCTCGCCACCCTCGAGCGCGACCTTCCGCCACCCCTCCGGACTCAGCCAGTAGGCGTGCGTGTCGTCGAACCGGACGTCCCGGACACGGCCCCCGCCACCGATTCGACGAGCCGAGCGGCCGAGGTCCCGCATCGCCTCGACGCCGGGCAGTTCCGACATCGGCGTCCAGCCCGCCTGCTGGGCGTGGAGTCGGTCCTCGAGGCCGTGGACGGACAGTCCCACGACGAGGCCGAGAAGGAGGCGAGGAGCGGAGGAACGAATCGAACGACGCGTCATGGCTGGGTCTCCTGGGACCGGAAGTGCATGCGGCAGCGTAGCCCGGCGGACCGCCCCCCGGGCCGACTCGATCACGATGTCGATTCGATGCTCAGCCGATGCGGCCGATCGCCCGGAACTCGTCCATCCGGCTCGCGATCGACGGGCCGTCCGCGGCTCGGATCCCGTCGAGGCCGAAGGCCGCGATCGTGAAGCTCGCCATCACCGTCCCCCACGCGAGGGACTCCTGGATCGCCTCGAAGTCCGTGCGGCCGGTCCGGGCGAGATGGGCCATCATCCCGCCGGCGAAGCTGTCGCCCGCCCCCGTCGGATCGACGACGGCTTCGTGGTCCGCGGGGAAGGCGGGGATCGCCGCGATGCCGTCCTCGTGGACGAGGACCGCACCGTGCTCGCCCTTCTTCACCACGGCGAAGCTGGGGCCGAGGTCGAGGATCTGCCGGCCCGCGGTCACCACGTTGCGGGTGCCGGTGAGCAGTTCGGCCTCGGAGTCGTTGAGAACCACGCCGTCCACCTTCCGGAGGAGCGACAGGAGATCGTCGTGGGCCACGTTGATCCAGAGATCCATCGTGTCGCAGACGGTCAGTTCGCGATCGGGGAGGCTCTCCAGCATCCCGGCCTGGACCGCCGGGTGGCTGTTCGCGAGGAAGACCAGCTTGCTGTCCGCGAACGCCGCGGGCACCGCGGGCGGCGCGTCCTCGACCACGCCGAGGTGCGTGAACAGCGTCTCGCGGTTGTTCATGTTGGCCTCGTAGCGGCCACCCCAGCGGAACGTCTCCCCACCCCCGCGGATCTCGAGGCCCTCGAGGTCGATGCCCGGGAACGACTCGAGCATCGCCCGGTGGTCGGCCGGCCAGTCGTCCCCGACGAGTCCGACGAGACGGACCGGGGCGAGGTGGCTCGCCGCCGCGGAGAAGTAGGCCGCGGATCCACCCATGACCGCTTCCGCGCTCCCGGTGGGTCCATGGATGGTGTCGATGCCGATGGTGCCTGTGACGATGAGCATCCGGGAATGGTACTTCCCAGATGATGTCTCCGGCAGGCTCAAGCCGCGGATCCCGGGAATTCAGCCGATCAGTTCGATGCCGAGCGAATGCGAACCGACTGAGTCTTGCCCTCGACCATTCCCCGCGACCAGCCCAGTCCGATGGCCACACCAACCAGGCTGCCGCCCACGTAATCCAGGGGCATGGGACGCCCGAACCGTGGCAGGGTGTTGAGGACGAACATCTCGTCGGGACTTCCCGACTGCATGGCGGCCGCAATGGCATAGCCAAGGGCGCCGGCGAGCACCGGGGTGGCGAAGATCAGGATCGGCTGGGCCAGCGGACTCAGAAGTCGAGCGCCCATTCCGGCGAGAATTCCGCCCACGACCACCGCCCCGATCGCCTGACCCTTCAGGTCGTTGATCAGCAACAGCCAGACCGCTCCCAGCATC
>JAYZBK010000174.1:0-52036 GCA_036339295.1 Planctomycetota bacterium | reverse complement strand
GCTCAAGCGGTCGCCCGTCGAGGACCGATACAAGGCCCCGGGGCTGGTCCGCGCGGCCCGACCCCCCCCCCCCCGTCAGCCCCCGGCCTTCCAGCATGCGATCCAGGTCGATCGGAGCCGCCACCCTCGCCGCCCTGCTGTTCATCGCTCCGGGCTGCTACGCCCCCGACGGTGGCTTCCTCCCCAGCAGCAACTCGACCTTCACCTACATCTCGACGACCTGGAGCCCGAAGACGGTCCAGATCATCGACACGAGGACGAACGAGGCGTTCTTCTCCATCGCCCTCCCGGTGGGCAAGCAGCTCACCTTCAAGTTCCTGGACGGCAAGGGCGACGACCCGTCGCTGACCCCCGATCGCATGCAGTGGGAGGTCTGGGACGCCCCCCACAAGTCCGGCAAGCTCTCGAACCAGTTGACCGTGCCACCGGCCGCCGCCCGCCGGATCGCGGTCTCGGTCCGACCCGGTCCCGAGGATCCGCCGACCAACGAGGACTATCGACTTCGCGTCGACACGCCCGAGGATCGCCCGGATCACTGGACGCCCGCCGGCGGCGAGCTCCCCGACGACTGATCCGTCGAGACGACGCCCGATTCAACCAGGCCGAGCGCACCACCGCCCCACCGCCTCCGCGGCGGAGAGCGCGATGGCCTCCGCCGGCCGGCGGCGGGCATCGGTGACCCCGACCGTCTCCTCGAGCGAGACGACCTCGGCGAACCTCCGGCCGAGCCGCTCGTCGAGTCCCTCGACCGATCCCGGCACCGCCACGATCGGGACGCCATGCGACTCGGCGAGCTCGAGCAGTCGCCCGACCCCCTTGCCCATGAACGACTGGCCGTCCAAACGGCCTTCGCTGGTGACCACGAGGTCCGCGGCGACGATCTTCTCCTCGAGTCGGACGAGGTCGGACACCAGCTCGAACCCGGAATGGAGGTGTCGTCGAAGAACGGCGTCGCCATCCTCGCCGGCCACGGCGAGCAAGGGAACGAGCCCGAGCACGACTCCGCCGGCGGCACCGAATCCCGGGCCGTCGAGCTCGAGCCCGAACGTCGACTCCAGCACGTGGCACCAGTGGCGGATTCCCCGATCGAGGCGTTCGACCGCCATCGGACCGGCGCCCTTCTGGGGCCCGTAGATCCGGGCAGCCCCATCCGGACCCCAGGCCGGGTTCCCCACGTCGTTCAGGATCCGCAGGCGGACGTCGGCCCACTTCGCTCGAAGCTCGGGCTCGATCCGGACGCCCTCGATCGACTCGAGGTCGGCCCCCACGAGGGGGCGATCCACGGGCCCCGACGGCCCGAGGATCTCGATCCCGATCGCGCGGGCGAGGCCGATGCCGCCGTCGACGGTCGCGCTGCCGCCCAGGGCGAGGAGGATCTCGACCGACTCCGATCCGGTGGTGTCGAGAGCCCCACGAGCGTGCTCGAGGAGTTCCCCCACGCCATGGGTGCCGGTCTCGCACGGATCGCGATCCGCCGCCGGCATGCCGGCGAGGCCCGCCGCCTCCGCCAGCTCGACGATCGCGCGACGTCGGTCGGCCGAGAGGCCCCAGCGGGCGCGACGCGGCGGCCGGTCCGGTCGTGGACCGACGACCGCGACGTCGCGGAGCTCGATCTCCGGCATCGCCCGACTCATCGCATCGAGCGTTCCCTCGCCCCCGTCGGCGAGCGGAACGAGTCGGACCGACGCCTCGGGACACGCGATGCGGACTCCTCGCTCGATCGCCTCGGCCGCGGCCGCGGCATCGAGCGACTCCTTGAGCGAGTCGGGCGCGACGAGGATCCGTGGCGTGGGACGGGAGGAAGGCACGAGGAACTCCGAAGCGATGCGGTCGATCGCCGCCGACCGGCGGACTGGACGTATTACACTCGGGTTTTCGGGAAAGAGCGAACGCCGTCGGGATCGCATGGAACAGTTCATCGAGCAAATCCTCGGCGACTACGGGTGGATGGCGATGATTGCCCTGCTCCTCGCCTCCGGCTTCGGCATTCCGATCGGGGAGGAGCTGGTGAACGTCCCGGCCGGCATCTTCGTCGGTCGCGGCGAGATGCCGGTCCTGTCGACCTACATCGCGGCCTACGTGGGCGTCCTCTGCGGCGACTTCCTCTGGTTCGGCATCTGCAGCAGGTTCGGCCGACGCCTTCTCGCGGTCCGATGGTTCCGCCGGTTCGTCCACCCGAGACGACTGCTCCAGGTCAAGCACCAGTTCGATCGACGCGGCGCGGGCGTCCTGTTCTTCGCGAGATTCATCCCCGGCACCCGATCGCCGGCCCTGACGATCGCCGCCCTGATGCACATGCCCTGGCGACGGTTCATCCCCGTGGAGATCGTCTGCTGTGCGATCACCACCCCCCTGCAGGTGACCCTCGGCATCCTGATCGGCCGCGGGCTGGCCGGGGAGAGCATGGTGACCGTCGTCTTCACGGCCCTGGGCGTCGTCGCCTCGATCATCGCCCTGACGGCCCTGGGGAACTGGTACGTGGCCCATCGCCGCAAGGGCGGCGGCCCCCCTCCGAGAGCGAAGGCATCCTGGCTGAGGAACTACCGGTCGACGGAGCCGAAGGCGTAGAATGCGGGTCCGGTCCGACGGACCGTCAACCAGGAGTCTCCCATGCGTGCCATCGTGACCGGCCAGATCGGCGTGGACAAGAAGCCCTACCTCTCCGCCGCCGCGGAACTCTCCGGCGAGCGCGGGGAGTCCATCGATCTCTTCCACGTCGGCGACATGATGTACGCCGAGGCGCAGGACGTCCGCCCCGGTCGGATCCTCGACCTGCCCATCAGCCGGCTCAACTCGCTGAGACGGGCGGCGTTCAAGGACATCATCGCCGCGACCCGCCCGGTGGACGAGCACCGGAACGTCATGGTCAACACGCATGCGACCTTCCGCTGGCATCACGGTCTCTTCAGCGCGTTCGACTTCGACCAGATCCGGGCCCTCGCCCCCGAGCTCTTCATCTGCCTCGTCGACAACGTGGAGGTGGTCCACCAGCGGCTCCACCAGGAGCACATCGTCGACGCGACGCTGAAGGACTGCATGGTCTGGCGGGAGGAGGAGATCCTCGCGACGGAGCTGATGGCCGAGGCGATGGGCTGCCGGAACAACTTCTTCAGCCTCAGTCGCGGCCGTCACCAGCCGACGCTCGAGACGTGCATCCGGCTCGTCACGCGGCCGGACATGAAGAAGGTCTACCCGTCGTTCCCCATGAGCCACGTCGTGGACATGCCCGACGTCCTCGCGGAGATCGACGGCTTCCGGGCCCAGATCGCCGAGCACTTCATCGCCTTCGATCCCGGTGACGTCGACGAGAAGCTGCTCCTGGAGAACGCCCTCGCCGCGGCCCGCGAGGGACGCGACTTCGTCGAGATCCCCCAGCACATGTTCGGCTCCGCCCAGGCGGGCGACGAGCCGGTCCGGATCCCGACGCGGGAGGTCCTCGACATCGCGGGCGACGTCGACGGCCAGATCTACATGCGGGACTTCAAGCTGGTCGACCAGTCCGACATGATCGTCTCCTACATCCCCGAACTGCCCGGCGGCATTCCGGGGCTCTCGAGCGGCGTCGAGCGGGAGCTCCACCACGCCTTCGAGCACACCAAGGAGGTGTACGTCGTCTGGAAGCCGTCGAAGTCGCCGAGCCCCTTCATCACCGAGACCGCGACCAAGATCTTCTCGAGCGTCGACGACGCCATGACGTACTTCGAGGAGAAGGGGATGCTGGCCTCGAGAAACCTCTTCGGGCACTGACCGGCGGTGCCGAGGCATCGGATCCTGGTCGCCTACGACGGCACCGACTTCCACGGCTGGCAGCGCCAGCTCCGCCCGGACGTCGACGAGCTCCGCACGGTCCAGAAGGTCGTCGAGGACGCGGTGTTCTCCGTGTTCCACGAGCGGGTCCCGGTCGTCGGCGCGAGCCGCACCGATTCCGGGGTCCACGCCATCGGGCAGGTCGCGGCGTTCACGACGGAGAAGGAGCTCCCGGTCGAACGACTCGCGGTGGCGTTGACCGGCCGCCTGCCCGACGACGTGCAGGTCCGGGAGGCCACCATCGTCGACGAGGGCTTCGATCCGATCGGCGACGCCCGTAGCAAGTGCTATCGATACGACTTCGCGATCGCCCGCCCACCCTCGACCTGGCCCCCGCTGTTCGAGCGGCGAACGACCTATCACACGCCCTACGAACTCGACGTCGAGGCGATGTCCGAGGCGGCCGGGCTCCTCGTCGGCACCCACGACGTCGCGGGCCTCGCCCAGAAGCACCACGGACGTGACAACACCGTCAGGACGATCCACGCCTGCGCGGTGAGCGTCCCCGGGACCTCCCGCGTCCGACTGGAGATCGTGGGGAACGGGTTCCTCTACAACATGGTCCGGATCATCGCGGGCACCCTGCTCGAGGTCGGCCGCGGCCGGACCACGCCCGAGCGGATTCCCGAGATCCTCGCGACCGGGGATCGCCGCCTCGCCGGCCAGACCCTGCCGCCCGAGGGCCTGTGCCTCCGGTGGATCCACCATGGACCCGGCGAACTCCCCGACGGGAGCGTGGAAGGACTCGGGCGACCATGAGGATCATGCACGTCTCGACCCGGCTGATCCTCGGCGGAAGCCAGGAGAACACCGTGCTGTCCTGCATGGGCCAGTCGGACGACGGTCACGAGGTGTCGCTCGTCTTCGGACCGATCGAGGGCCCCGAAGGCACCATGCTTCCCGCCGTCGAGGCGCATGGAGGCATCGAACCGATCGAGACCCCGGACCTCGTCCGCGAGCTGTCCCCCCGGAGGGACCTCCGATGCCGACGCGAGCTCGAGCGGTTGATCCGGGACTGGCGCCCCGACGTCGTCCACACCCACTCCTCGAAGGCGGGCATCATCGGACGGGCCGCCGCGTGGTCCGCAGGGGTTCCCGCGGTCGTCCACACGATCCACGGCCTCCCGTTCCATCCCTTCCTTCCCTGGTGGCGGAACCGCATCTACATCCGATCCGAGCGATGGGCCGCCCGGAGGTGCCACGCCATCGCCACGGTGGCGGACGCGATGCGCGACCAGGCCCTCGCCGAGGGCATCGGCCGGCCGGACCAGTACCGCACGATCCGCAGCGGCATGGTGATCGATCCCTACCTCGTCGAGGAGTCGAGGGCGGACGCCCGGCGTCGGCTCGGTCTTCCGCAGGACGCCTTCATCGTCGGCACGATCGCTCGGCTGGCCGAGCTGAAGGGGCACGACGATCTCCTCGACGCCTGCGGGCCCCTGATGCACCGGGATCCGCGGATCCACCTCCTCTGGGTCGGGGATGGCTGGTGGTCCGATCGACTCAAGATGCGGATCCGGGAGATGGGACTCGAGGGCCGTGTCCACACCCCGGGCCTGGTTCCGCCCGAGACCATTCCCGGCTGGATTCGCGCGATGGACGTCGTGGCGCACCCGAGCTATCGCGAGGGACTGCCGAGGGCGGTCGTGCAGGGGCTTCTCTCGGAGCGACCCGTGATCGCCTACGACATCGATGGCGCGCCGGAGGTGTGTGTTCCCGGGGAGACGGGGATCCTGGTCCCCACCGGGGATCTCGAAGCCCTTGGAACCGCCATCGAACGGCTGCGAACCGATCCTTGGCACGGTGAGTCGCTCGCGGCCGAGGGAAGAAGGCGATGCGTGGAGGCCTTCGACCATCGCGTCATGGTCCGCGAGCTCGACGATCTGTACCGCCGAGTGCTCGAAGGCAGGGAGCTCCGTCCTTGACGGCACCAGTCCGCACACGACGAGCGAGGACGCTGCGCGGGCTCGTGGTGTCGTTCCTGGCCGTGGCGAGCACCGTCTTCGTCGACCCGGTCGACGCGCAGGTCCTCGATCTCGATTCCGGCGGACGAATGCCGGCGATCGAGGGCGGGGTCCTCGCGGAGCTCGCCGAACGTTCCCTCGAACGGATCGAACCCGAGAGAGACGCCCCGGAATCGGTCCGAGCGACGAACCAGCTCCGCCGCATCGTGGCCGAGCTGGCGGTCCGGGGCCTCGAAGGCGGACCGACCTCGGCCATCGAAGGTCTCGCCGCGCTTCGGCTCGGCGACGCGGTCGGCGGCATCGCCCGGCGACTGGCATCGATCGAGGACGCCGGGGCGTTCATCGGATCTCCTCCTCGTCGGCTCACGGACGACGAACGCGATCGTGCCCTGGGACGACTGGCGACGTTCAGTCGCATCGGCCTGGACGAGCTCCGCCGACGCGCCTCCGACTCCCCCGAGGCCTTCGAGGAGACGCTCGCGCTGGTGCTCGCCCCGATCCGGGACGCGCTCGAGATCGTCGAATCAAGCCCGCTGCGAAGTCACTGGCCTTCCGCCGCCGCCGTGCAGGCCGGCGGCGGCGTCTCGGTCCGATCGATCCCGGACCCTCTCCCGGATCGACCCGGCCTCGTCGAAGCCGACCGGGCGCTCGGCTCGCTTCCCCCGCACATCGCCCGTCCGCGGCGCGCCACCCTTCGAACGATCGCCAGCCGCATCGCCTCGCTCGAGGACGGAGGAGACTCCGTGCTGCATCGGCGACTCGAGGAGACCCTCGACCAGGCCGTGAGGATCGTGTCGGAACGACCCGCCTCCGAGCAGGCCGTCGAGGCCCTGCAATCGCTCGACGAGGCTTCGGCCCTCGCCGCATCGATCCAGGTCCTCGGTCGAAGCGAGAAGCGACGGGACGTCGATCCGGAGATCCTCGCCGACCTGGCGGCCGAGACCCTCCTGCTCGAGGATCGACGGTCCAGGCGACTGCTCATCGCCCGGCAGCGACTGGTGACGGACCTGCTCCTCGCCGCCGGCACGCTGGATTCGACCTCGGTCGATCGAAGACTGAGGACGGCGGCCCGTCGCATCGAGGCCCGTCGCCGGAAGGTGATCCGCACCGCGGTCGCCGATCTCCAGCGATTCGCGACCGATCCGGACGCCGTGTCCGATCCCGCCGCGATCGGGGGCCTCAAGAGCCTCGAGTCGACGGTGGCCGACATGTCGCGGCTCGCGGGGTCGGGTGTTCTCGTCGACCGGCTGACCAGCATCCGCCCCGGGGCCAACCCCCAGCTCGACCAGTGGATCGGCTCGTGGGTGCGGGATCTCGGGGACGAGAATCGACGGGCCGAGGCGGCATCGAGGCTCGATCGCGTCGCGGAGGACCTCGATCGTTTCCAGGTCCTGCCGGGGGAGCGACGACTGCGCTTGCCGGATCCGACCCTCGAGGCCCTGACGGCGGGTCGGGTCGCCGATCTTCGAAGCCTCGTCGAGGAGACGCGGCGCCTGTGGGTCGACGAGATCTCCAACGGCGAATCCGACGGGCCCGCCCGCGACTCCATGGCGCTGCTTCATCGCCTCCTGCGGGCGATGTCGGACCTCGACGCGATCACGACCGACCGGGACGAGGTCGCCTTCGGGATCGAGACCTGCAATCGGTGGGGAGCCTGGTACGTCCCGCGCGAGGCGATCGCCTGGTCCGCGCGGACCCTCGAACCCCAGGTCCGACTCGCGGTCGCCTCCGCGGTTCGGGGAGACGAGGATCGACTCGTGCGCGACCTCGATCGACTGGAGCGAAGAACGCCCCCCGTCCGCCTCGTCTCCGTGCTCGCATCGCGACTCCGAGGCCCCCTGGCATCGTCGCGTGGAGGCCGCGTCGGCGCCCTCGCGTCCCTCGCCATCCCCCCCGACACCGACGCATGGGGCCTCGATCTCCGCCGCCGGCTGGCGTCGGTCTGCCGAGGCTTCGCGGAGCAGGCCGCGGCCCGCCTCCGGGGAGACGCGGAGACGGCCCGATCGCTCGCGGACTGGCTCGTCGACGCGTGCGACGACCTGGTCGATCGCATCGATTCCCCGTGGTCCGCATCGACCACCGATTCAACCCGTTCGGAGGACTCCAGATGAACGTGCTCGTGGTGGGACCACATCCCGACGACCAGGAACTCGCGATGGGCGGCACCATCGCCCGGCTCGCGTCGGAGGGACATCGCGTCCTCCTCCTCGACCTGACCGACGGAGAGCCCACGCCCCACGGCTCGCCGGAGATCCGGGCCCGCGAAGCGGATCGGGCCGCGTCGATCCTCGGCGTGGAGCGGCGGTTGCTCGGTCGAGATCATGGATTCGTCAATCGAGAGGTGGTCCACTCGGTCGCCTGCCGGCATGCCGTCGCCGCCGTTCTTCGCACGGAACGGATCGACTGGATCTTCTGTCCCCACCCCGAGGACGCGCATCCCGACCATCGGGCGGCCACCCGCATCGTGGAGGACGCCCGGTTCGACGCGAAGCTCACCCGGACGAACATCCCCGGGGAGCCCCGGTATCCGAGTCGCCTCGTGCACTACTACGCCACGCACCTCAAGACGATCCCCGACCCCTCGTTCCTCGTCGACACCTCCGGCTTCCACGATCGCAAGCGGGAGGCGATCCTCGCCTACGAGAGCCAGTTCGTCACCAACGAGCGGAATCGAGCCGTCGTCGACTGGCTCGATGCCCAGGCCCGGTACCTGGGGAGCAGGATCGGCGTGGAGACCGCCGAGCCGTTCAGCGTGGTCGAGCCCCTCGGTGTTCGAAGCCTCGAATCCCTGATCTGATTCCCCGTCGGGTCCGGCTCAGCCGATGCCGCGGACCGCGTCGAGCACCACGGATGCCACGTGGCCCTGCTGGTCCTCGGTCAGTTCCGGGTAGATCGGTATCGCGATCACCTCGCCCGCGGCCCGCTCCGCGTGGGGGAAGACGCCCTCGCCGTAACCCAGGTCGAGGTAGCAGTCCTGGCGATGCAGGCACTTCGGGTAGTAGATCTCGGTGCCGATGGACGCCTCGGTCAGGCGGGCGCGAACCGCGTCGCGGTGCATCGCGGGGACCCGGATCACGTACTGGTTGTAGATGTGGCGACCACCCGGCGCGACCGGGCGGGGCGTTCGAAGCGGCAGCCCGCCCTCGTCCAGCGAGATCTCGCTCGAGGCCGCTCCCGCCGCCGCGAAGATCTCGTCGTATCGAGCGGCGTTCGCCGCCCGCGCCGCGGACCAGGCATCGAGGTGACCGAGCTTCACCAGGAGCACCGCGGCCTGGATCGCATCGAGCCGGCTGTTCAGTCCGACGTGATGGTGGAAGTACTTCGGCTTCATGCCGTGGTTCCGGAAGCGAAGCATCCGTTCCGCCAGGTCGGCATCGTTCGTCGCACAGAGGCCGCCGTCGCCGTAGCCGCCGAGGTTCTTGCTCGGGAAGAAGCTGTACGTGCCGATGTCGCCGACCGAACCCACCCGGCGACCGTGGACGTCCTCGGTCCCGATGGCCTGGGCGGCGTCCTCGATCACGCGAAGGCCGTGTTCGCCCGCGATCTCCATGACCGCGTCGAGGTCGCACGCCTGGCCGAAGAGGTGGACCGGGATGATCGCCTTGACGGCCCCCGGCGGCCGGGCGGAGATCGCCGCCCGGATGGAGGCGGGATCGATCTGGTAGGTCGCCGGGTCGATGTCCGCGAAGACCGGCGTCGCACCGACGCGGGAGACGCTCCCCGCGGTCGAGAAGAAGGTGAACGTCGGGACGATCACCTCGTCGCCCGGTCCGATGCCGAGCGCATCGAGGGCGAGGATGATCGCGTCCGACCCGTTGGAACAGCCGACGGCGTTGGGGATGCCCAGGTACTCCGCGCACCCCTCCTCGAGCGCGGCCACCTTCGGGCCGCCGATGAAGACCTGGCTCTCGAGCACTTCCTGGATGGCGGGCTCGATCTCGTCGCGGATCGCGGCGAACTGTGCCTTCAGATCGAGGAGCGGGACCGTGATGGCGGTGGAGCTGGTCGGCATCCCGGAATTCTAGCACGGCGATCCCCGATTCCCGGGGCCTTCGCCGCGGTCAACGACCCGTGGATCCGAAGCCGCCGCCGCCTCGCTCGGTGGAATCGAGTTCCTCGACCTCCTCCACCACGACCCTCGCGACCGGCGCGATCACCATCTGGGCGATCCGCATCCCCGGTTCGATCGTGAACGGGGACTTCGAGAGATTGATGAGCGGGACCTTCACCTCGCCGCGGTAGTCCGCGTCGATCGTGCCCGGGGCGTTGGGCATCGAGATCCCATGCCGACTCGCCAGACCGCTGCGAGGTCGGACCTGCGCCTCCCATCCGTCGGGGATCGCCATCGCGAAACCGCAGGGCACGATGAGGATCTCGCCGGGCTCGAGCACCGTCGGCTCGCCGATCGTCGTGTGCAGGTCGAGGCCGGCCGCGTGCGAGGACTGGTAGGCCGGAACGACGGCCCGGTCGTCGAGCCGCTGGAAGCGAAGCGTGGGCTGGTCCATGCCCGGAGGATATCGTGGACGCCGACGACACCCGCATGCAGACGTTCTTCATGACGATCCTCTGGTTCGGGCTGCCCGCCCTCGCCATCTGGCAGATCGCGTCCACCCGGGCGAAGTCGATCGTGGAACGCCGCTGCCCCGGATGCGAGTACGACCTCACCGGTGCCCGCGTCGGCCAGCCCTGCCCCGAGTGCGGCACGATTCCATCGCTGGCCCGGAGTCGGTTCGAGGATCCGGATCGGATCCTCTGTCGCCACTGCGGCCACGACCTCGAAGGCCTCGAATGGGATGCGGACTGTCCCGAATGCGGGCTCCACCGCGCCGCACTCCCGTCCTTCGAGGGGCGACGATACGCCTACCCCATCCGGGCCCTTCTGGGTGGCGTGCTGCTCGCCGTCTGGCTCGGGCTCACGGTCCTGCTCTTCCTCGGATGAGCCGGCCTCGACGGCCGGGGTCCGGGAGACGGATCCGCTAGAGCGCGTCGATCGCCTCGAGGACCGCGTCCGCATGACCCGGGACCTTGACCTTGTCCCATCGCTGGGCCACCTTGCCGTCCGGTCCGATCAGGTAGGTCGTGCGGACCACGCCCATGTACTTCCGGCCGTACATCGACTTCTCCTGCCAGACGCCGTACTTCAGGCAGGTCTTCGGGTTGTCGTCGGCATCGCGAGCCGCGTCCGCGAGCAGCGTGAAGTTCAGGTCGTGCTTGTCGACGAACTTCCGGTGGCTCTCGACCGAGTCGGGGCTGACCCCGAGGACCACCGCCCTCGACTTCTTGAAGTCGGGCAGCTGGTCCCGGAACTGGCACGCCTCCTTCGTGCATCCGGAGGTGTCGTCCTTGGGGTAGAAGTAGAGGACGACCGGGCGGCCCGCGAGGTCCTTGAGGGCGTGCTTGTCGCCATCCTGGTCGGGGAGGTTGAACGCGGGTGCCTTCTTGCCGGGGTCGATCAGTGGCATGTCGAGGTGCTCTTCGAGGTCCGTGGGGGCGATCGCCGCCTGAGGGCGATCCGGGGACACAGGATAGCCCTCCCGGATGCCGGCAGGCCATCCGCGACCGGGGACGAGGAACTCGCCCCTCGCGGGTCGCTACCGGAGGTCTTCCTTGCGGTAGTCGAGATCCGGCGGACGCGACACGTGGTCCTGCAGGTGCCGGCTGCGGAAGCAGCCCACCCAGCGATCCGGTTCGATCTCGTAGAGCACGTACTCGTCGTCGTCGGACGCGAGTTCGGGCTTCGCCCCTTCCGGCGGGTCCGGCCACCAGGGCACGATCTCCTCGCCCTTCGCCGGATCGTGCCCCGGGAGAAGGGTGAACTGCTCGGGATCCTCGACGACCTCCTCGACGGTCGTGAGCCGATCCTTCAGCTCGCCGAGCCGGGGGATCGAGTTGAAGAGGCCCCGCGTGTACGGATGGAGCGGCCGATCGAAGAGCTCGTACACCTTCGCGTACTCGACCACCCGACCGGCGTACATCACGCAGACCACGTCGGCGTTCTCGGCGACCACGCCGAGGTTGTGGGTGATGAGCATGATGCCCATCTCCTTGGTCCGCTGCAGCTCTCGAAGGAGTTCGAGGATCTGCGCCTGGATCGTGACGTCGAGGGCCGTGGTCGGCTCGTCCGCGAGAAGCAGGGTCGGATTGCAGGCGAGCGCCATCGCGATCATCACCCGCTGCCTCATGCCGCCCGAGAACTGGTGCGGATAGTCGTTGAGTCGGGCCGACGGGTTCGGGATGCCGACGTCGTCCATCGCCTGCACCGCGATCTTCTCCGCCTCCTGCGGCGAGACGTCCTGGTGCAGCAGGATCGCCTCCATGATCTGGTCGCCGATCGTGTAGACCGGATTGAGACTGGTCATCGGCTCCTGGAAGATCATCGCGATGTCCTTGCCCCGAAGCGCGAGCATCTCGCGTTCGTCGTAGGCGAGGACGTCCTTGCCCTGGAACAGGATCGCACCGCGATCGAAGCGTCCCGGGGGACGAGGGACGAGCTGCATGGTGCTCATCGCCGTGACGCTCTTGCCGCACCCCGACTCCCCCACCACCGCGAGGGTCTGCCGCGGATAGATCGTCATGTTGACGCCCGCGACCGCCTGGATCCGGGGTCCGTCGGGATCGGCGCTGTTCTGGAAGCTGACGGCGAGCCCCCGGACCTCGAGGAGCGGCTGCGCCGTGCCGTTCTGGGTCGCCGCGTCCGCCATCAGTGCGCCGCCTTTCGAAGCTTGGGATCGATCGCGTCGCGGAACGCCTCGCCGAGCAGGTTGTAGGCGAGGACGGTGAGGAAGATCGCGAAGCCGGGGAAGATCGCCAGCCACCAGTTGAAGGTGCCGGTGGATCCGGTGGCGCTCGCCAGCAGCTTGCCCCACGACGCCTGGCCGTCGGGACCGAGCCCGAGGAACGACAGGGTCGCCTCGGCGAGGATCGCCGCCGCGATCGCGAACGACGCCTGCACGAGGACCGGGGTGATGCCGTTCGGGAGCATGTGCTTGAAGAGCACCGACCGAAGCGGGAGCCCCGCGGCCCGAGCCGCCTGGACGAAGTCCTGCGCCCGCATCTTGAGGAACTCCGCCCGGATGAATCGCGCAGAGAGCGTCCAGCTCACGCAGCCGATGATCACCATCATCATGTACGTGTTCCGGGGAAGCACCGCCGCGGCGACGATGAGCAGGAAGAGCACCGGGATCGCCATGAAGATCTCGACGACGCGGCTCAGGACGAGATCGACCCAGCCCCCGAAGTAGCCCATCAGGGAACCGATCACGATGCCGATGAACACCGAGATCCCGGTCGAGACGAGGCCGATCGAGATCGAGAGCCGGCAGGCGTGCAGCATCTGGCTGAGGACGTCCTGTCCCACGGAGTCGGTGCCGAGAAGGAATCGCCGCTCCCCGAAGGCCGTGCCCTCGCTGGCGGGGATCTCGGCGTCGACCATCGTTCCGGGGGGAAGGAGGTAGAAGCTCGTTCGCGCCTGGCTCGAGGACCACGGCACCACCGCCCAGGTGTTCTCGTACTCGCCGCTGAGCCCGCGGTCGATGAAGCGGTCGTAGTTGGCGAGCGGCGGATCGAAGCGATCGCCGGCGATCGCGGTGGACGTCACCGCGACCAGCACGAGCAGCGCAAGCCGGCCGCCGAACGACGTGAAGGACGGGACCCAGAGGAAGAGCAAGGCGATCACGAGGCTCACGGCCCCACCGATGACCCAGCCCTCCCATCCGCCGAGGCCCTCGATGAAACCGCGGACGCCCTCGCTCTGGTCGGGGTCGGTCAGCCAGCCACCGATCAGGCCGGCGATCACCAGGGTCAGGCCGCACTGGATCGAGGCGGCGACGAGGACGCCGAGCCGGTGGGATCGGGTCATGCCCCCCATCATCCCGACCGGAAGCATCATCCAGGGCACCCCGAGGACGGTGCCGACCAGGAGGGCGACATCGACGGGCGTGAGGCCCTTCCACATCGGGGACCACGACCGAAGGACCTCGCCTCGACTTCCATCCTCGAGCAGCTCGTAGTGCACCGTCCACGCGGGGAGGCCGTTCGCGAGCAGCGGTGCGAAGACCGCGAAGAACGCCACCACCGCGATCCAGCCGATCCCGATCCTCGCCCCCCAGCGATGGAGCACCCGATCCCAGGCATCCGCCCAGAACGGCTTCGACGGCTTCGCACCGACCCCGCGCATCACTTCGATGCCGGAGATCGTGCCGCCCGAGTTGTTCGCTGGTTCTGACAACGTGGTGGGGTCCGGTGCCCGGATCAGTCGTAGCTGATCCGAGGATCCGCGAAGGCGTACAGGATGTCCGCCAGGAGAAGGGCGAGAAGGTTGACGACGGCGATCATGAAGGTGTTGGCGAGGATCAGCTCGCGGTCACGCAGGTTGATCGCCTCGAGGATGAGGCTTCCCATGCCGGGAATGGAGAAGATCTTCTCCACCACGACCGACCCCGCGAGCATCGCCGGGAAGATCGTCACGAAGATGGTGATGAGCGGGAGAAGGCTGTTGCGGAAGACGTGCCGGAGCAGGACGTCCCGACCGGGAACGCCCTTCGCCTTGGCGGTCCGCACGTAGTCCTGGTTGAAGTTGTCGAGCATCGCCGCCCGCGTCTGCTTCGCCAGCACCGCGAAGCCGGTGTAGACGAGACAGGCGACCGGGAGGGCGAGGTGCCAGAGGGTGTCCAGGAGGTAGCCGGGGCTGAACCCACCGCCCGCCCCGGAGGAGAGCGAAGGCAGGAAGGCCATGCTTCGTGCGTCGTTCGCGTGCAGGCCCGCGACCGGGAACCAGCCGAGGAACTGGTTGTCCGCGAGATAGCCGATCGCGAGCACGCCGGCCCACACCGTGGGGATCGACCAGAAGGCCACGAACAACGCCCCGCTGCTGATGTCGAACGCGGATCCGCGGTACCGGGCGGCGAGCATGCCGGCCGGGATGGCCACGAGGTAGATGATCGGGACGGCGACGAGGTTGAGCAGGAGCGTGACCGGCAGCGCCTCGAGGATGAGGTCCTTCACCGGCCGACCGCGACTGAACGCGACGCCGAGGTCCGGCCAGGCGACGCTCAGGGTGCCGGGGATGATCGCGAGACCGTCCCGGGGGTACGGACCGGCCTGGAACGCGACCACCTCGCGCTCGCGGCTGATGACCGCGATCGCCCTGGCCTCGAGGGCCGCGATGGCGGCATCCCTCACCGGGGCGAATTCGGGGGAATCGAAGTCCGGGGTCCGATCGGCGAGTCGGCCCGGGACCGGTTCGCCGTCCCTGATCGCATCCTTCCAACCCTCGGCCGTCGCGAATCGCACGAGCTGCTTGTCGAGCTCCTTCCGCGACACGAGATAGGTGGCGCGGGCCTTCGAGTACGACTTCTGCGCAGCCTTGAACTCCGAGATCTCGGCGGTGTCGTCACCACGCGACCGCACTTCGCGGTCGTCGCGCGGCCCGAACTCGACCTCGAGCTCGGCGAACCGTTCCTCGCTCGGTCCGAGGCCCCGGAACCACTCGTCCGCGAGCGGGAGGGGCTTCACCGCCTTCGGGAACCTGACGAGGTCCCCGGTGGGCAGCACCTGGTCCCGCACGCCGAACTTGATCGGGGAGATGCGGCCCAGCCAGCGGAGGTACTGGACCGGGATCGGATCGTCGAGGCCGTAGCGATCCTCGAGATACGCCTCCATCAGGGCGGCCTTGCTCGCCTCCATCTGGCCACCGGACACCCGGAGGCTCGCACCGATGCCGCCGGGGCTCAGGGCCAGCAGCATGAAGACGAGCAGCGTGATCCCGACGAGCGTCGGGATCATCAGCAGCAGTCTTCGAACGATGTAGGTGAGCATGGGGTGCCGTGGGTGCGCTGTGGGGTGGGTGGATCCGGGCCCGTCGGATCAGCCGCCGGGCGTCGGAGCGGCGGCCCGGAAGAACTCCTGCGGCTCGAGACCGGTCTTGTACTCGACCACGTTGCCGATGTCGTTCTTGACGAAGCGGATCCACGGCACGACACGAAGGAACGTGTACGGCTGGTCCTCGTGGATGGTCTCGTGGAGACCGTGCCACATCTGCATCCGCGCCTCGATGTCGAGCGTGCCGCGACCACCTTCGATGAAGGCGTCGGCATCCGCGTTGGCCCACTGGATGAAGTTGTCGGCCTGGTCGAGGATCGACGACGAGTGCCAGATCTGCTGCGGGTCGCTCTCCGGCGCGCTCGCGCTCCAGCCCATGATCATCGCGTCGAAGTTCCGCTGCTTGAGCATGTCGGTGTAGTACGACCAGTCGACGAGCTTCGGGGTGCAGACGATGCCGTTCTTGAGGCACTGGGTCTTCAGGTAGCTGACCACTCGTTCCGCGGTCTCGCCGCTCGCCGTGATGGTGAACTCGAACTCGAAGGGGGAGCCCTTCGCGAAGATCCCGTCGTCCTTCTGGTACTCCCGGACGCCGTCCCCGTCCGCGTCGACCCAGCCGGCCTCGGCGAAGAGGCGGTCGGCCGCATCCTGGTCGAACGGCCACGCCGCGACGTTCGGGCTCGAGGCCGGTGACGTGGGGCCGTTGGGCCCGGTGGCGACCACCCCGACGCCTTCCCAGATGTCCTTGATCATCAGCTCCCGATCGAGGATCTGGGTCATGCCCCGCCGCACCCGCGGGTCGTGGAACGGGGTGAGCTTGCCGCCCTCGCCGCCCCGCGGGCCGCACTGCCAGCCGATGAAGCTGTAGCCGCTCCGCATGTTGAGCCAGTTGTGGATGACGTTGTCCTCGAGGAACGCCTCGTCGTCGCGAAGCTCCGCGTACTGCGGGGAGCTCGGCGTGAGCATGTCGCCCTCACCGTTCCGGAAGGCGACGAGGCTGGCGAGCGAGTTCGAGATCACCTTGAACCGGAGCGAGGCGAGCGGCGCCGGGTCGTCCCCCCAGTACTGCTCGTTCCGGACGATCACGATGTCCTCGCCGGGAGTCCACTGGTCGTCCGGGTCGAGCCGCTCGAGGCGGAAGTGGCCGGAGCCCATGGTGAGCCCGGTCGACTGGTTGATCTGGGAGGGCTCGAACTGGGAGTAGAAGTGCTTCGGAAGCACGTAGCCGCCGAGCGTGTACGCGAGGTTCGTGAACAGCGACTTGTTGAAGACGAACTCGACGCTGTGCTCGTCGATGATCTTGACGTCCTCGATCATGTCGAGGGTGGCCCGGGCCCGTTCGGCCTCGATGAGCGGGTTCTTGATGAAGTCCATGAACGTCCAGCGAACGTCCTCGGACGTCACCGGCATGCCGTCGGAGAACCTGGCCCGCGGATCGATGCGGACGCGTAGCCATCGCCCGTCCGGGTCGAACTGCCACGCCTCGGCGAGCACGCCGCGAAGCTCGAGCGTCTCGGGGTCGTAGTTCGCCATGCTCTCGATCACGCGGTCCGTGACCCGTCGGGCGTACACGTCGCCGGCGAGGTAGGGCGTGATCCGGGACGGCTGGGCGCCGAAGATCTCGATGAACTCGCCACCGCGACGGAAGCCGGGGACCTCCTTCGGCTGGCTGCTGAAGCGGACCCGGTCCTGCCAGTCGATCGGGACGCCGGCGCGGGCCCACGACTCGTCGCGTTCCCCGTCGACCGGCGGCATGTCGGCGGCACCGCCGCCGGAGTCGAACGAGACGTCCCCCGCGGACACGCCGCCGAGGTTGATGTTGATCGGTCGCGTGGCGATCAGCGTCTTGAGCTCGCTGAGCTCGCGACGAAGGTCGTCGTTGCCCCCCATCGCGATCTGCTGCTCGATCTCGGACATCTTCGACTGGATGTCGCCGATGCGCGACCAGACCCGGTCGGCCTGCAGCATCTGCAGGACGACGAGAAGCCCGATCACGAGGATCACCACGAGGAGAACGAAGTCCTTGAAACCAAAACGGTTCTGCATGAGCGTCTTTCCGATCGAAGAGGGCCTGGCACGGCCCCGCCAGGGCCCTGCAGGCTACGCGGACCCGTCCGCGGGATCAAACCTCGCCTTGAGCCGGTCCCCCACGAGATTGAGGCTGACCAGCGTGATCGCGATGAGGAGGCACGGCCAGAGGAGGAGCCACCAGCGGGACTTCGGTGCGTTGAGTTCGCCCAGGCCGTCGCTGGCGAGGTTGCCCCAGCTGGGCAGGGGCGCCTCGACCCCGATCCCGAGGAAGCTGAGAAAGCTCTCGGAGAGGATCGCCGCGGGGATCGCCAGCGTCCCGTAGACCACGATGGGGCCCACGAGATTGGGGAGAAGGTGTCGCGTGAACTGCCGGACCGGGCCCATTCCCTGGGCCCGGCACGCCTCCATGAACGGTTGTTCACGGAGACTGAGGACCTGGCCTCGCACGACACGGGCGGTCGTCAGCCATCCCACGCCACCGATCGCGACGAGCAGGATGGCCACGTTCCACGCCTGCCGCGACGCGGAGCTCGGGTCGAGGGCGCGTCTCGAGCCGCGCCCGTCCGCGGCCACGGAGACCAGCACGACCAGGAGGATGTACGGAAGTCCGTAGAGGATGTCCACGATCCGCATGGTGACGGCGTCGAAGCGGCCCCCGATGAAGCCCGCCATCCCCCCGACCAGCGTCCCGGTGACCACGGCGAGCACCGCGGCCGCCAGGCCGATGCCGAGACTGACGGCACCTCCGAGCAGCACCCTCACCAGCACGCTCCGGCCGAACGGATCCGTCCCGAGCCACCGATCCGGCACGTAGCCGCCGGCCTCCGTGGTGGCCGCCATCCGGGTCGCGACCCCGGGATCGATCGCGATCGGCCACGGTGGGAGGTCGTTGAATTCGAGATCGCCCGCCTCGTAGCGGAGTTCGACGCTCGGAGTCGCGCCGGGGGAGTCCCCCGCCACCTCGACCTGGCCGAGCGTCCACGGGAGCGAAGCGAAGCAGGCGAGGATGACGACGAGCAGCGTGGCGGGCCCGAGGACGAGGCGTCCCACCCCGCGGTGCGACCGGAGGCTCATCGAGCGGCGAGCTGGTGTTGGGGGTCGATGACCGACGCTGGCGGACGCGTCGCTCACCCGCGATCGCCGCCGTCGGCGCCGCTGGCGGGCGTTCTCCTCGACCCGTCTCGATCCGACGAGCCTCCCGGCCCGAGGCGGAGTCCGTCGAGCGGCCCCATCTCCTCGTCGTCGCCCAGCGGCTCCGCGAGCAGCTCCTGCCAGATCCGCTCCGCCTTCTGATTCGAGTCGGTGACCTCCGACATCAGTCGATCCCGGAGCTCGCGAACCGCCTGGTCGAGGGCCTTGAGCTCGAGCGCCCTGGCTCGAAGTTCGAGGTCCACGCTCTCGGCGACCATCTCCTTCAGGGAGCTCGCGATGACCTCGGCCTGGCCGGGGTCGGTCGCGAGGATCGCGTGGTACCTCGTCGCCTGGTCGCGAATGCCCTTCTTCAGGGCCAGCTCGGCGATCCGAACCTTGTAGAGCTCGGGATTGGTGTCCTTGAGCATGGCCAGGCCGAAGAGCCTCCGGCCGTATCGCCTCATGTCGGCACGGGCGTTCTCCGGATCCTCGCCGAGGCGGGCCCGGAGCGAGGAAGCCCACTCGGGCGAGATGTCGTCCGCGACCGCGATGAGCCGGTCGTAGTCCTCGGTCGACATCGGTCCGCGTCCCCGCCGGGGCTTTCGAGGCGGTTCGCGATCGACGATGTCGGGGCGGTCGGAAACGGTGCCACCGTCGTCCTGCCCACCCGGGGCGGAGGCGCCACCGACGGCAAGGACGAAGAGGAGGATCGTGATGGAGAGGAACGACTCGGGGCGATGGAGGCTGCTCACGAGGACGGACCTCCCAGCATCGCGATCATGTCGCCACTGAGGTCGTCGACTCCGAAGGTCCGGGTCATGAGCACCGTCCCGATCTCGGGATCGATGGCGTCCCCGAATCCGGCGTCGAACTCGAACCAGTCCTCCTCGGGTTCGAGCACGGCCACGAGCATCGCCTCGGAGGCTCCCGGCCGTTCGATCTCGAACGTTCCCGGGTCGTCCACCGCGAGGGTCGTCTCGATGCGCTCGGCCGGCGAGGTTCCCCGCTGGACCGCGACGTACGAGAGGACCGACACGAGGATCAACGCGGCCCACGCGATCCAGGGCTGGCGAACCCGCCGGCCGCCGGTGACGGTGGCTTCCGACGATGCCGGATCGAAGGGAAGGACCCGGGCGGGAAGCCCGGGGGTCGTCGAATCCACCAGTCGGTCGACGAGGCCGGGCGGCACGTCGTCCTCGAGCGAAGCGAGCGACTCGGCGAGTCGCACGTCGATCGCCCGCAGCTCGGCGGGGAGCGACGCCTCGGACGCCGGGGCGTCGTGAGGGGATGGCTCGGGGTTGGGTTCGCTCATCCAATGATCTCCGGCACGGGATCCTGTTTCCGAACGCACGAACCGCCGCGGGATTGCGGCCGTTCAAGGGAAGTTCCTGGTTCTCGGACCTCGGTGTCGCCCTTCACGGCTCTCGCCCCCCTCCGGAGCCTTCCGGCGGATCCTCCGGGAGCAGCGTTCGCAGCTTCTTGAGGGCTCGATGATGCCGGGCGAGGAGCGTCCCGACCGGACTGCCGAGCACGTCGGCCATCTCCTTGAAGCTCAGCCCGCTGACGTGCCGGAGGTGGATGATCTCGCGGTCGGCATCCGAGAGCTGGTCGAGGGCCGAACGGAGATCGATCCCGCCCGACCTCCCGGAATCCGGGGGCGCCGGCTCCGCGGCTCCGGCCAGGCCCACGATCGTCTGCTCATCGGCCGAGATCGCCTGGCGGCCCCGACGCCTCATCTCGTCCCGCAGGCGGTTGATCGCGATCCGCGTCAGCCACGCCTCGAACCGCCCGTCCTCGGTGTAGCCGTCCAGCTTCTCGACCACGGAGGTGAAGGTCGACTGGACGATCTCCTCGGCGAGTTCCTCGTTGCGGCACTGGGCACGAACGACCGCGAAGAGGCGCGGCGCCGTGAGCTCGACGAGCCTTCGCCAGGCCGTCTCGTCTCCACGCCCGGCGTCCGCCACCAGACCACGGAGTTCTTCGTTCCGAGGGTCGTCCATGCGATGGGGTCATCCTACCTCGACCCGCACCCGACCGAGTCGAACCGCCTCAGGCGGGCAGGCCGCCGGCGTCCGCCCAACCGTCCCCGCCCGAGGCCGGCGCATGTTCCGGGGGCGGCGAGGCGAAGCTGAGATCGTGGAACTTGGTGCTCGCGGCATCCCACGCGAGGTTCACGACGCCGGTCGGTCCGTTCCGCTGCTTCGCGACGATGACCTCGGCGACGCCCTGCTTGTCGGGATTCTGGTCGAGCCAGTCCGGATCGCCCCGGTGGTAGTACTCCTCGCGGTGGAGCATCATCACCACGTCCGCATCCTGCTCGATCGAACCGGATTCGCGCAGGTCGCTCATCCGCGGCCGATGGCCCTCCCGCTGCTCCGCGGCGCGGTTGAGCTGGCTGAGGCAGAGCACGGGCACCTTCAGCTCGCGAGCCATCGCCTTGACGCCCCGGCTGATCTCCGAGACCTCGATCTGGCGACTCTCCACCCGTCCGCCGGCACTCATGAGCTGCAGGTAGTCGATGACGATCGCCGAGATGTCGTGCTTGTCCTTCATCCGCCGCGCCTTCGATCGCAACTGGAGCAGCGAGAGCCCGGGCGTGTCGTCGATGTAGATGGGAGCGTTCTCGAGGTCCCCGCAGGCGGCCATCAGCCGCTTGTAGTCGTCCTCGCGAAGGGTGCTCCGCCGCATCCTCTGCGAGTCGATGCGACCTCGGGCGCACAGCATCCGCTGGACGAGCTGCTGCTTTCCCATCTCGAGGCTGAAGATGCCGACGCCATGGCCCGCGATCCCCATCTGCTCCGCGATGTTCAGGGCGAAGGCCGTCTTGCCCATGGAGGGGCGGGCCGCGAGGATGAGGAGCTCCCCCGGCTGCAGGCCATTGAGCATGCCGTCCAGTTCGGTGAATCCGCAGGGCACGCCGTTGCCGGCATCCGAGTCCTCGAGCGACTTCATCACCTCCGTCACCAGGTCGCGAAGGCTCGTCGCCGACTGCTGCTCCCGGTGCTGCGCGATCTTGAAGATCCGCTGCTCCGCGTCCTCGAGGACCTGCGCCACCTCGAGATCCCCGGAGTGGGCGTCGCGAAGCGTCTCCCCCGCCGCCGAGATGAGCTCGCGGAGCGTCGCCTTCTCGCGAACCATGCGGGCGTACCGCGTCGCGTTGGCCGCCGACGGCACGCTCTCGGCGAGATGGACGAGGTAGTCGAGACCGCCGATCTCATCGAGCAGCCCCTGGTCCGACAGCTTCTGGTTGACCTGGATGACGTCGATGGTGCTCGACTCTTCGTAGCACCCCACCATGACGTCGAACAGGATCGAGTGGGCGGGCCGGTGGAAGTCCTGCCCGTCCTTGAGGATTCCGAGGAGGTCCGCGACGACCGCGGGCTCCAGAAGCATCGACCCCAGCAGGGAGACCTCGGCCTCGAGCGCATGCGGCGGGATCGCCTCGGCGAGCCTCGAGAGCTCCGCCATCCTCATGGGCGAGCGACCCTCGCGGGCCCCTCGCGCCGATTCCCTACGAGACTTTCCGCCTTGAACGTCTGACATCGGAGTCCATTGTGCACGAGAGAGGCCCGCGATGCCTGCGGGCCTCGTTCGACCGGATCGTCTTCCACACGCCGCGAGTCGGAGCCCCGATCGCCGCCGTGGTCATCGACGCGCGACGCCGCTCACGCGGCGATTCAGACCTCGGTCCCCTCGACCTTGTTCTTCATCAGTCGTCCGGTCTTGAACTTGACCGTGCGACGTGCGGGCACGTCGACCCGCTCGAGCGTCTTCGGGTTCTGCGCCTGCCGGGGCGCCCGCTCGCGGATCTCGAAGACGCCGAAATCCCGGAACTCGAGCCGGTTGCCACGACCGAGTTCCTCGATCACCTCGTCGAGGAACGCCTGGATCGTCCGCTTCACGTCCGACCGCGACTGCTGGGTGCTCGCCGCGATCCGGTCCACCATCTCCTTCTTCGTCGTCGTTCGCGACCGCTCTTCCGCGACCTCGGTTTCCGTGATCTGGGCGTGCGTTTCCGTGGTCATGTCGGACATCCCTTTGTGCAGTTGACTCTCTACCCCGGCCTCGAATTTCCCCCATGTCACAGCCTCGGGATCCCGATGTCAAGGATCAACCGGGTGACAACTCCCCCATTGGCGGAGACTTAGGGTTCAGAGGCCAGAATCGGCGGTCAACGCCCGCTTCGAACGTTCCCCGTCCGCGTCCGCCACCTCGTCTGGTTGTAGACCCGCCCGTTCACGATCCTCTGGTCGTCCCGGACCTCGACGATCGCGACGGAAGGCCCCCCGGTGCCGATCGGGGCCCCACCGAGGCGGTGGTCGCTCCGTCCGGACGGGGGCGAGACCGGAAGTCCGCTCTGGGACGCCAGATCAAGCACCATCGGGCTGGGGAGGACCAGGACCGGCCGGACCTCCGCGGCACGCACCGAGACCGGCTGGGCGTCCTTCGTGGCCGTCTCGCACGCCGGCAGGGCGAGGAGTGCAGGCAGGACGAGCGCGACCAGGCGCCCCTGGCGCCGGCCCCTCGGAGTACGGATCGTGTCTGGGTGCTTCTTCATGCGAGGCGCAAGTATCTACCAAGCAGCAGGTTCCGCCAATGGAAACCGCGACTCGGAACGATCCCGACGAGCCTCAGCCTCGTTCCCGGACGTCCGTGACCGCGTCTTCGGACTTCAGCCGGTCGATGATCGCGGTCGAGCCGAGCCCGGGTCGATTCGCGAGGACGCGGACCTCGATCCCAAGCTCGCGGACGAGATCGTGTTCGGCGATCTCCTCCACCCGGTAGTCGCCGCCCTTCACGTAGACGTCCGGTCGGACCGCCTCGACCAGGGCATGGGCCGTGGGCTCCTCGAACACGACGAGATAGTCGATCGACTGGAACTCCTCCAGCACCTCGAGCCGCTCGGTCTCGTTGAAGATCGGCCGTTCCTCGCCCTTGAGCGACCGGACGGAGGCGTCGGCGTTGATCCCGACGACGAGGAGATCGCCCTGGTCGCGGGCCTCCTTGAGGTACGCGACATGTCCCGCATGGATCACGTCGAAGCAGCCGTTGGTGAGGACGATCCTCCGCCCGTCCCGTCGATGGATCTCGAGCTCGAGGCCGAGGTGATCGAGGGTCCGGACCTTGCCCCGGCCCGCGCCGCACGCCCGAAGGGCCGCGTGCCTCAGGTCCGTGAGGGGCACCGGTTGGGCGCCGATCAGCTCCACCTCGATGCCGGCGGCCAGGTTCGCGAGGCGGACGGCCTCCACCCCGCCGAACCCGCGACACCGTGCCGCCGCCAGCGAGGCGAGCACCATGTCGCCCGCACCGGTCACGTCGTAGACGGCCCGGGCCTCGGTGGGCATGTGGACGCAACCGTCCTCGGTCGCGAGCATCGCGCCGTCGCGGTCGAGGGTGATCACGACCGCGTCGAGTCGATGGTCGGCGCGAAGCTGTCGGGCGATGTCCGCCGCCGCCTCGAGATCCGTTCGAAGCCCGCCACGCCTTCCGGACGCCAGCTCGGCTTCGCTGCGATTCGGCGTCACCAGCGTGGCACCGGCGTATCGCTCGTAGCTGGAGATCGCCGCCGGGTCGACGAGCAGCGGGATTCCTCGATCCCGGCAGGCCGCGACGAGTCGCCGGCAGAGATCCGGAGGGCAGGCGCCCTTGGCGTAGTCCTCGAGGCAGACGACGTCGACCCGGTCGAGCCGATCCTCGACCGCCTCCATCAACCGGTCGATCATCGCCGGCGACGCGGGATCCCGTCGTTCGACGTCCATCCGGAACATCTTCTGGGGGTGACGATGCTGGGCGAGACCCACGAGGCTCCGCTTCAACGTCGTCGGTCGGTCGGGATCCACCACGAGCCCGCCCGCGTCGCAGCCCGCGGCCTCGAGCGCCGTCCTCAGGTGACGACCGGCATCGTCGTCGCCGACGAGACCGACGACCGCGACTTCGCACTCGAGTCCGCGGAGGCAGCCGGCGACGTTGCCCGCGCCTCCCGGGCGTCGCTCGAAGCCGGACTCCCCGTCGACGGCGAGCACCGGCACGGGGGCGTCGGGACTGAGTCGCTCGGCGGCGCCGCGGACGGTCTCGTCGAGCATGTAGTCGCCGACCAGCAGGACGCGCCCGCCCTCGAGGGTCGAGACGGCCTCCATGAAGCCCGGACTCGGCTCCCCGGCGGTTGAATAGCTTGGGGTCTTCACGATGACAGGGTACTCCGATTGCCGAGGCCGACTCAGGATCGCGGATCCCCGTCCGACGACCGCGACGACGCTTCCGGGTCGCGATCCGCGATCGCCCCGCGCAACCGGAAGGCGTCCCGGAGCAGGCGACGGTCGATGCTCCTCTGGTGCAGGCGGACGGTCACGAGGGCGTCGAGGGCGGCGAGGAGCACCATCATCACGACGGCCACCAGGACGGCGGCCCAGGAAAGGAGGTAGGCGTAGGACCGGTCGGCCGGGTCGAGCAGCGAGGCGCCGATCACGATCATGACCAGGCCGAACGCGACGACCGCGAGACTGGCGCGACGGATCCGGCGACGCACGCGAGGAACCGATCCTCGCCCGAGCCGTCGCCAGTACCACGCCCCGATCGCGACGAGGAGGATCGCGGCGGGGATCGTCCACCATGGCGAGGCGAGCACGGCCGCGACGACCGTGTTTCCCGAGGCGGTCGCGGGCATCATGGTGTCCGCCCAGGGCCCGGCCCGCCGCATAGGCGCTCGAGGAGAGGACGAAGTCGACGCATCGGCAGTCCCATGACGGTGTCGGGATCACCGACGCACCGGATCGGCCAGCCGTCGTCGACCCGGTCGACGAGGTTGTAGCCCCCCGCCTTTCCACGCCACTCACCGCCGTCCAGGTAGGCGTCGAGCGTCTCGGAGGGAATCCGGTCGACCTCGACGGTCGACGAATCCGTGAAGAGAAGCCTCGTCCGCCCCTTCATCACGATGCACACGCCCGTGATGGTGGTGTGCGGCCCGTCCTGCAGCGCGGTCAACATGCCGCGGGCGTCCCGTCGATCCCGAGGCTTGCCGAGGATCCGGCCTCCCACCACGCAGACGGTGTCGGCCGCGAGACCCACATCCCCCTCGTCCAGGTCGTTCATCTGGGCCGCCTTGAACCAGGCGAGCGAAAGCACCGTGTCCGCCGGACTTCCCCGCCAGACCCGGACGGCACCGTCGTCGATCGGTGGCGGCCGGGACTCGACGTCGAAACCCACGCCACGAAGCATCTCCAGCCGGCGGGGGCTGGCACTCCCGAGTACGAGCTTCCGGGAACCCGGTGGGCGCACGATGGCGTTCCAATCGTCCATGGGCGGTGAATCGAGGGACCGATCCCGACGATATCGACCGAGCGGGAACCGAATTCCCCCGGGCGTCGGATCGGAGTTCGGAGCGGACACGGCTTGACACGACGAGCGTGGACGGCCCAGAGTATCCGGTTCTCCTTCTCGCAAGACGCGTTCGGACACCACGTGGACCACGAACCGACATCATCGAGCTCCCGGCCCGAGGAACGGCCCGCCGAAGGCGGAAGCCGCGCGGGCGGAGGCTTCGACACGATGCTGGGCCGCCTCGTCGTGGATCGCGGCCTCGTCAGCGACGCCGAGCTCCAGACCGCGATCAATCGTCGCGACGTCGACCCCGGCGGCAGTCTCGCCGACGTCCTCCTCGACGAGGGGTTCGTCACGACCTCCCAGATCGATCGCGTCCGGTGCGAGATCGAATCCGAGAGGTCCACCCAGCGGATCCCGGGCTACAAGATCATCCGCAAGCTGGGAGCGGGCGCGATGGCCACGGTGTTCCTCGCCCGGCAGATCTCGCTCGATCGCCCGGTCGCGATCAAGGTGCTCCCCCGCCGCTACAGCGACAACGCCGACTTCATCAGTCGATTCCAGCGCGAGGGCCGCGCGGCGGCGAAGTTGAACGACCCGAACATCGTGGCCGCCTACGACGTCGGCAACTCGGGCGATCACCACTACTTCGTGATGGAGTACGTCGACGGGGAGACGGTCTACGACCGGATCACCGCCAACAAGCGGTTCGACGAGGGCGAGGCGATCTCCGTCGCCAAGCAGGTCGCGTCCGCCCTGCGCCATGCCCACGACCGCGGGTTCATCCATCGCGACATCAAGCCCAAGAACGTGATGATCACCAAGGGCGGGGTCGTGAAGCTCGCGGACCTCGGACTCGCCAGGGCGCTGAGCGACAAGGAAGCCGCCGAGGCCGAGGCCGGGCGAGCGTTCGGAACGCCGTTCTACATCTCCCCCGAGCAGATCCGAGGGAAGGTGGACATCGGGCCCCAGGCCGACATCTACGGCCTCGGCGCGACCCTCTACCACATGGTCACGGGCTCGGTTCCCTTCAAGGGCAAGTCCCCGTCCGAGGTCATGCATCGCCATCTCAAGGAACAGCTGATCGCTCCCGACCACCTCAATCCCGGCCTGTCGAGCGAGCTCGCGCAGATCATCGAGATGATGATGGCCAAGGATCCGACCGACCGCTACCGCAACGCGGCCGAACTGCTGGAGGACCTCGAGCTCCTCGAAGCCGGACAGAAGCCGAGGCACGCGGGCGGCGCCATTGACATCGCGACGGTGGTCTCCATGGCGGACGATTCCCCGGAGACGCCCCAGCCGGTGGTGGTCGGCCAGGCCGGGGCCTCCGATCGCGGCGGGCTCGGGCTCCTGCTCATCGCGGTGCTGGGCCTGAGCCTCCTGGTGAATCTCGTCCTGCTCGCCTGGCTCGCAGGGTCGACCTGAGCCTCGCCACCGCTCGGGGCCGCGGGTCCCGCGACCTCGAACCGGTCACCTGATCTCGAAGAGGAACTCCACTTCGACCGACGTGTCGAGCGGCAGCGCATTGACGCCGACCGCCGCTCTCGCGTGCCGCCCCGCATCGCCGAGCACCTCGACCAGCAGGTCGCTGGCGCCGTTGGCGACCTTCGGCTGACCGTCGAAGCGGTCGTCGCTCTGGATGAAGGCCCCGACGCGGACGACCCGGCAGAGGCGGTCGAGGTCTCCGTCGAGCGCCTGCCTCGCGACCGCGAGCCCGTTCACCGCACACCAGCGGGCCGCCTCCATCGCCTCCTCGATCGAAGTGGCGCTCGGGACCGGGCCCGTCGCGAGGAGCTCCCCGTCACGGAACGGCAACTGACCGCTCACGTACAGGAGCGACCCGGAGATCGAGGCCGGAACGTACGACGCGACCGGTCGAGGGGGATCCGGAAGGCGGATGTCGAGTTGCGTGAGACGGTCCTCGATGGCACTCATGGGTGGCTCCTCGGGGGTGGATGCGGGACCCCGCTGCGGGGCCGTGGAAACTAGCGGAAGACCTGCAGCCCTGCCCGGGGCGTGCTTCGAGGTGTCCCAGACCGACAAATGAACGTTTTTTTGTTCATCCGGGGGAACTTGACACCGACCTCGAGCGGACTACCGTGTGTGACGTGGTCTCCCATGACCGCGACATGACAACTCTGGGCTGCGGCAAGTCCATGCCGACCGAGATTTCGGTCGATCATCCGAGCCGACGCGTCGATCGACGCCGACAAACGCTCACCCCGCACTCATATGCCGGTCTCCGGCCATCATGAGCCGCCGCCCAGGACATTCCGATCCGGCCGTCGTGTTTCGCGACCCTGGATCCCTGGCGATGTCCGGCGTTCCTGCCGACACCTCCATGCCTCGTGCAGATTCGCCGTCCCACCGGCCTTCAGGCCGTCCGTGACGCGTTCCCGCTCGAACAGGCCCGAACCCATGCCGCACGTCGCCGTGCGGTGAAAGAGGTCCGGACCCCACGGCATGTCCCCCCTGCACGATCCCATCGATCGATCAGGAAGGTCCCCCAGGCGATTTCCAGACTTGTCGATCCGCGGCCGGTGCCAGGGCCGAGTCCCGCGGCAACCGGATTCCCGAACTGCGACGCCCGCGCCGATGGGCACGCAATCGCCGGTCACCTCTCCCGAAGGCCCTCCAGACGTCGCTTCTGTCCGTCGCATCCGCGGCGATCACATCAGGTTCATCCGGTCGATGCGTCGACCTTCAGATCCTCTCTTCCTCACATTGGCTCAACGGAGGCCATTCACCATGCGAAAGCGACACGGATTCACGCTCGTCGAGCTGCTCGTGGTCATCGCGATCATCGCGCTGCTCATCGGACTGCTCCTCCCGGCGTTGTCCAAGGCCCAGCAGTCCGCCAGGACGGTCAAGGACTCGAACCAGATCGGCCAGATCAGCCGGGCGTTCATGATCTTCGCGGAGTCCGATCCCGGCGGTTACCTGCCGATGCCCGGACGAATCAACCGGTTCACGCACCCCAACCTGGGCAGCACCCCGGGCAAGGGCCCGCAGAACTACATCAAGGATTCCACCGGCCACCTCTACTCCTCGATGGTCGCCCAGGAGTACTTCAACGTCGACCTCCCGATCAGTCCGGTCGAGCAGAACCCGGTGGTCTCGCAGTACGGCTCCGACTCGTCCGACGACTCCACGGCGTACGACTACACCGCGTACGACCCCCCGTCGGACACCTACTGGATGGGCGACGAGGCCGATCCCCCGTCGGTGGCCCCCGGCACCGCGCCGAGCGGCTCCCCGAACACGGTCTTCCGCAGCAAGATCAACCGACCCTCGCCCAACGGCCGCAGCCACACCTCCTATGCCCACAGCATGATGGCCGGTGACCGCCGCAACTACACCTGGCGGAACACCAACGACAGCTCGAAGGTCGTCCTCGGCAACCGCGGCGTGAAGAACGGCGACACCAGCGGCGACGACTACCGCCGCTCGTGGACCCTGCTTCACCACGGCTCCGACAAGCAGTGGGAAGGCCACGTCTGCTTCGGTGACGGGCACGTCGAGTACAGCAAGAGCTTCTACCCGACCAACGTCTCCCACGAGTGCGGCCTGGACGCGATCATCCAGGACAACATCTTCGTGGCCGAGTTCGACACCTGCGGCTCCCTCGTCGGGAACTGGAAGCAGGGCGACGCCTGGCTCGCGATGAACGAGGTCGTGACCGACGGCGGCGGTGGTGATCCGAAGCCGCTCGCCATCTACGACGCGAACCGCCCCCAGTGATCCGGCGGTTCACCGCCTCGCAAGAACACGATCGGCGAACGCCGATTCCAACGGAGATATTCGACATGCGAAAGCGACAAGGCTTCACGCTCATCGAGCTGCTGGTGGTGATGGCCATCATCGCCCTGCTGCTCGGCCTCCTGCTGCCCGCCCTGGCGAAGGCTCGTGCCACCGCCCGGCAGGTGAAGGACGGCACCCAGTGCAACCAGATCTACAAGGGCTGGCTCGTCCAGGCCGTCGACACCGGCAAGGACACGCTCCCGCTGCCGGGCCTCATCAACCGCGTCGGCCTCACGCCGGGCCGCGGCAAGGAGGACCTCCGCCAGAACACGCACGACAACCTCCATGCTGCGTGCATCACCGCGGAGTACTACAACCCCAACATCCTCGTCAGCCCGTCCGAGGCCTCCGGTTTCGTGATCGCCAACCCGATCTACGACATCGAGCGGTACTCGCCGGCCCAGGACGTCTACTGGGACGACGACAACGTGAGCAAGTTCAAGACCGACCTCACCGAGGTCTGTCACACCAGCTACGGCGCCATGGCGCTCACCGGTGAGCGGAAGGACCGCAACTGGAAGAACAACCTCAACTCCCGGCATGCCCTCCTCGGCAACCGCGGCGTGGAGAACTCCAGCTACGCGGACGCCGACTACCTCGCCTCGAAGACCCTGCAGATCCACGGCAGCCGCAAGGGCTGGGTGGGCAACGTCACCTACGGCGACGGGCACACCGAACTGCACAACACCTTCTTCCCCGAGACGCTGGAGACCATCAACGACGAGCCGGACGGGCTCTTCTCCCTCGATGGCGGCCTCGGCCTCGACGGTGGCGACGTGTACCTGTGCATGACCACCGGAGGCACCGCCTCCGGCGGCAACACGGACTCGCAGCCCTACCAGCACACCGAGTCCTGGGACTGATTCACCCGGGTCCCGGAACAGATCGTTCGAACGACCGCCCGCGGCCATCCGGCCGCGGGCGGTCCTGCTTCCGGCGTACCATGAACGGATGCCGTCACGTCGTCGCCAGCCCAGCCGGCCGCGCCGCCCCCGATGCTTCGCGCGGGGGCTCGCCCGCACGATGTTCCTCGGCCTTCTTCTCGGGCTCGGCGCGAGGGAGGCGGCGGCCATGCCGCAGGAGGCCGATGTCCGGGCGGTCCCGGCCGGTCGAAAGGCCGACAAGGTCGCGATCATCCCGGTCCACGGCCCCAGCGACGGCGTCACCCTGGTCTCGCTCGAGCGCCGACTCGCGGAAGCCACCGAGCAGGGAGCCGACGCCGTCGTGCTCGAACTCGACACGCCCGGAGGATCGCTCGACGCGACCTTCCAGATCCTCGAGCTGATCCGGACGGAGGCCCCGCCCAACACGATCGCCTGGATCCGCCCCAAGGCCTTCAGCGCCGGGACGATCATCGCCCTCGCGACGCGGGAGATCGTCACCACGCCGACCGGCGTGTTCGGCGACGCCGCGCCGATCCAGGCCCTCCCCATGGTGGGGCTCCAGGAACTGCCCGCCGCCGAGCGAGCCAAGATCGAGGCGCCACTCCTCTCGGAGGTGGTCGGCGATGCCAGGCGACAGGGATGGGACGAGAAGCTCGTGCAGGCGTTCGTGGCGGTCGACATCGAGCTCTGGCTGATCCGGAATCGCGAGACGGGCGATCGACTCTTCGTCGACGCGGCCGAATACGAACGGATCTTCGGCGAACCTCCGGTCGCCACTCGGATCCAGCGACTGCCTGCGGCGCCTCCGAGGAACCCGGAGACGGGCCGACTGCCCGGGGCGCGGGTCGATCGGGGCGAGACGCCCGCGATCGTCGAGGAACGCGACAAGGCGATCGAGTTCGTGCAGGAGCTGCCGTCGAATCGACCGGTCCTCGGCCCCGAGGATGCGAAGGACTGGATCCCCCTCGGACAGGTCGTGTCCCGGGACGAGCTGCTCGTGCTCCGCTCCGACGAGGCGACGGCCTACGGGCTGAGCAGCGGCGAGGTCGCGGACGAGGAGGAACTCCGGGACTTCTTCGCCGCGAGCGAGTCGTTCCGGATCCGCGAGTCGTGGTCGGAAGGGCTGGTGAGGTTCCTGACCCTCTGGCCCGTCCGCGCGGTGCTCATCGCGGTTCTCCTCATCGCCTTCTTCATCGAGGCGGCCGCCCCGGGCTACGGGGTCTTCGGGCTCATCGCCCTGGTCAGCCTCGCACTCCTGCTCGGCGCCCCCCTGCTCGCCGGACTGAGCGAATGGTGGACGGTGCTCGCGGTGGTGAGCGGATTCGGACTGGTGGCCGTCGAGCTGTTCCTCCTCCCCGGGCTCGGCGTGCCCGGCATCGTCGGCGGACTCCTGATCTTCGCGGGCCTCGTGGGCTCGTTCATCTCGGGGAATCCCCTGGACCCGGCGATGCGACTCGATCTCTTCCGAGGCATCGCCGCCACGATGCTGGGCATGCTCGGCGCGGGAATCGGCATCTGGTTCGCGTGGCGGTCGGTGCCGGGGTCGCGATTCGGGCGGAGCATGGTGCTCGCCGCCGAGATCGGCGGCGCGAAGGTCGCCGGATCGATGGCGCCCTCCGAGGAGCGGTCGCCCACGTTCGCGCCCGGGGCGATCGGGACCGCGATCACCCCGCTTCGCACGGCGGGGCGGGTCCGGATCGGCGATCATGTGGTCGACGCTCGGAGCACGGGCGCCTTCATCGAGACCGACGCCGAGGTCAAGGTCGTCGAGTCCGATCGATTCGGAGTCGTCGTGGAGCCCATCGACGCATGAGCCAGATGATCACGCAACTTCTCGCAAGCGACACGCTCGGCGTCGGCCTGGCCACCCTCCTCGCGCAGGCGGAGACGGGAACGGACGACGGCGGCACGTGGCTCATCATCGGCCTGAGCCTCGGCGCGCTCGCCCTGCTGCTCTTCGCGATCGAGATCTTCGTCCCGACCGCCGGCATGATCGGCATCCTGTGCGGCATCACCGCGATCGCCTCGATCATCTCCTTCTTCCAGCACTCCTCCACCGCGGGTGGCTTCGCCCTTCTCGTCTACCTCGTCGCGACCCCGTTCCTCTTCGTGTACGGCGTCAAGCTCTGGTCCCACAGTCCCATCGGCCGCAGGCTGATCCTCGGGGGCACCGAATCGGTCGACGGGGTCGGCCTCGACGAGGAGGAGGTCGAGGCGAAGGTCCGTTCGATCGAGGCCGACGAGCGACGAGCCGAGCGGGACCTGGTCGGGAGGATCGCCGTCACGGCGACTCCGCTCCGCCCCGTCGGCGTGATCCGCCTCGACGACGTGCGACGCGACGCCCTCGCCGAGAGTGGCGTGATCGAGGAGGGGGTGGAGGTAGAGGTGGTCGAGGTCACCGACAACCAGATCAAGGTCCGAGCCACCTCCTCCCGGTCGGTGGCGAGCGAATAGACTGCAGGACGATCCCCACGGAGCCCCGTCATGAACGCCTGGTCAAGCACCAACCTCCTCCTGGGCATGAGCCCCTGGCTGATCGCCACCATCGTGGTCGTCGGCCTGTTCCTCCTGATCATCCTCGCCGTCCTCGGCCGGTTCATCGGCCTCTGGGTGCAGTCGATCGTCTCGGGCGCCCCGGTGGGACTGCTCGACCTGTTCATGATGCGGCTCCGGAAGGTGCAGCCCGCGGTCATCGTGCTCAACCGGATCTCGGCGAAGAAGGCCGGTCTCGAGCTCGCGACCGCGCCGCTCGAGGCCCACTTCCTCGCCGGCGGCAACATCGAACGCGTCGTGCGGGCGATGATCGCCGCGGACAAGGCCAAGATCGAACTGCCGTGGGACCGGGCCACCGCCATCGACCTCGCGGGTCGGGACATCCTCGAGGCCGTCCGCACGTCGGTCGACCCCAAGGTGATCGACTGTCCGAGCCTGACCTCGGCCAGGAACACCATCGACGCGGTCGCGGGCGACGGCATCCAGCTGAAGGCCCGGGCACGGGTGACCGTGCGAACGAACATCGCCCGTCTCGTCGGCGGCGCGACCGAGGAGACGATCATCGCCCGCGTCGGCGAGGGCATCATCTCCACGATCGGTTCGGCGGAGAGCCACAAGAAGGTGCTCGAGAACCCCGATCGAATCTCCAAGACGGTGCTCGAGAAGGGTCTCGACTCCGGCACCGCGTTCGAGATCCTCTCGATCGACATCGCCGACGTCGACGTCGGCGCGAACATCGGCGCCCAGCTCCAGACGGACCAGGCCGAAGCCGACACCAAGCGATACCAGGCCGAGGCCGAGCAGAGGCGGGCCCTCGCGGTGGCCCAGGAGGCCGAGCACAACGCGGACGCGGCGAAGAACCGGGCCCTCGTGATCCTCGCGGAGAGCGAAGTGCCCAAGGCCATGGCCGCCGCCTTCCGCGACGGACACCTCGGCGTCATGGACTACTACCGGATGCAGAACGTCATCGCGGACACCGCGATGCGGAACACCGTCGCCGACGACGAGGACCGGTCGGAGGGCTGACCGGACCTCGGAGCCGATCGTGCCGCTGATCCACGTGGTGATCCCCTTCCTCGACGAGGAGTCGACCCTGGAACGAGTGGTCGAACGGCTCCAGCAGTGCACCTGGCCGGACGGCTGGAAGGCACGCCCGATCCTCGTGGACGACGGCAGCGACGCGGCCGCGGCCGAGGCGGCCCGCTCCCTCGCCGGCCGGGACGACATCGAACTCCTGCGACACGATCGGAACCGAGGCAAGGGCGCGGCCCTCCGCACCGCTTTCGCCCGGATCGTCGAGGAGGCCGCGGACGAGGACGTGGTCGGCATCCAGGACGCCGATCTCGAGTACGACCCACGGGACCTCGCGCGGATCGTCGGCTTCCTCGACGAGTCGAAGGGCTCGATCGACGCCGTCTTCGGGAATCGGTTCGACGCCGCGCAGCGCACGGCGATCCGCAAGATCCACCGGTTCGGCAATCGACTGCTGACCCGTCTCTCCAACCTCGCCACCGGACTGCGGGTCTCCGACATGGAGTGCTGCTACAAGGTGGTGCGGATCCCGACCCTCCGCTCGATCCTGCCCGATCTCGACGAGGATCGATTCGCGATCGAGCCCCAGCTGGCGGCGACGCTCGCGCGGCACGGGGCGATCATCGCGGAACTCCCCATCTCCTACGACCCGCGATCGTTCTCCGAGGGGAAGAAGATCGGCCTGGCGGATGCCTTCGCGGCGGTCGCGACGATCGTCCGCGAGTGGTGGCGGACCCATGCCCGGGCGCGAGCCCGATGATGGCCTCGCCGGACGCCGGAACGACCCCACCGGGCATGCCGAGCGGCATGAAGCTCGTGGTCCAGCTCCTTGGATTCGCGGTCGGGATCGTGCTCGTCGCGTGGTGCGTGAAGACTGCGCTCGAAGGAGGCGAGGAGGGATGGCGGCGGGTCCGGGAGGCGGACCCGATGCTCCTCTTCGCGATGGTCGCCACGTCGGTCGGCGGCCAACTCGCGAACGGCGCGCTCTTCTGGACCACCGTCCGTCCCGTCCGGAAGGAACGATTCTGGGTCCTGCAGGGCGTGAACTTCACGTCGGGCCTGTTGAACTACGCCCCCGTGAGGATCGGCATGCTCAGCCGGTTCGTCTACCACATGCGGGTCGACCGCATGAAGTTCCTCTTCCTCGTCGGCTGGTTCGCCATCGTCTCCGTCGCCATGGTGGCGGTGATGGGCGCGGCCCTCGGGGCGACCATTCTTCGCCCCCGTCTCGACCTCGTCTGGATGCTCGCCTTCGTCGCTCCCCTCGCGGCCTTCGTGGGCCTGGCCCCCTTCTTCGCCACGCTTCCCCTCGTGACGCGGTACACCCGGGGCGGCGAGCGGATGCTCGCGAGCCGCGGATGGCTCACCGCGGGACTCGCGCTTCGCGCGATCGATCTCGCCATGTGGACGGCCCGCATCGCGCTGGCCGCCGAGATCCTCGGCCTCGAACTCGGCGGCGGCGACCTGCTGATCATCGCCGTCGCCGCCCTCGTCGTCGCGATGAACCCCCTCGGACGCATCGGCTTCCGCGAGGCCGCGGTGAGCATCCTTGCCGGGTACCTCGCGACCCCCACCGACGGGCAGTCGCTCGATGCGACCTTCAGCCAGCTCGCGATCATCGAGAGCGTCGCGGAGGCGGCCGCGGTCATTCCCTGCGGGCTGGTCGCCGCGGCCTGGTGGTTCCGAGCGGTCCGACGGACGCCGGCGTCCGCCGAAATCGACTGAGCGGGCCCCTTCCGGACGCAAAGCCGGGAAAACATTCGTGTTGCCCGGCAGTTCCCGCCACCGGCACGGCCGAAGGCGGTCCAATGGTGCAAACGCCGTCCACGAAGGGGCACCCCGCATGCGAAGAGTCATGATCACCACCACCACGGCGCTCGCCGCCCTGCTCTCCTCGATCGCCCTCGGGCAGGACAAGGAGGGGACCGGGGATCCCCAGCAACAGCTCGGCGGGGAGATCAAGGCGGCCGTGTTCCTCGGCATCATCGACCGCGCGGAGTCCGAGGAGATCTTCAAGCAGCTTCTCGACTTCGAGTCCGGGGGTCTCGACCGTGACGCCCGGGAGAAGGATGGCGGCGACGAAGCGAAGTGGTCGGAGGACGACAAGCGACGCGGAGGCATGACCTTCGCCCGTTTCGAGGTCCGGGACGGCGGGGACTTCTCCACGCTGCTCCGACCCGAGTTCTCGCGACGCGACATCAGGCTCCTCGTCGAGGCGCTGGACGAGGCGGCGGGCATGACCCCGGTGGTCGAGTCGTTGATCGAGGACTACGAACGGGCGTTCGAGGAGGCTGCGGACGCGTTCCGAGAGGCGCTGCGGGCTTCGGCGGAGTCGTACCAGCTCGCCGAGGTCGAGACCATCCTCGATCGGCTTCCCACCGTCCCGCTCGCCCGGGAGGTCATCGATCAACGCGTGATGGAGTGGGACGAGGAGTTCGGGAAGGGTCGTCGCGACACGGGCATGGTCTCCGACTGGGCGGAGGGACGCATCGCCCGACTCGCCGTTCGCGTGTCGCGACTCCAGGGCCTGGTCGCCGAACGCCGCATCTCGATCGCGGTGGAGGACCCGCGAAGCGCCCGGGAGCTGCTGGCGATGATGGACGAACTCCGGGAACGGAGGGTCGCGCTTCGGAGCGAATGCGAGAACAACCTGCGTTCGATCGCCTCGGAGGAGCAGTGGCCGGCCATCGACGCCGCCCTCGACCGCATCCGGCTCGAGCACGGTCGGGCCGACGCCCGGTTCGGCGGGGCCGGCATCGACCTCGAGCTCGCGGTGACCCGGAGCCGACTCCCCGAGGATCTCGAGCGGAGAATCGTCGATGGGATGGCCTCCGGAAACGCACGAATCGCCGATCTCGTCGATCGTCGAACCGCGGCGAGGATCGAGCGCGAGACACGGTCGGCCCGACTCCTCGCAAGCGAGCTCGAGAACGACACCGCACGAGTCGCGTCCCGCACGCAGGCGGTCCGGAACGCCGCGGATCGCGAGATCGCCGCCGGCATCGCGGTCCGCGACGCCATCCTGGTCCGGATGGACGAGATCCACGCGGACATCCTCGAAGGCGATCCCGAACTGGCCGCCGACTTCCTCGAGATCGCCCGTCGCGACGGCTTCCCCGACCAGATGAGGCGGCGCTGGTGCGAACGGGCCGTCGAGGCGGCGCTCGAGCTTCCGGATCTCGACGAAGCGGTGATCGCCGCCCTCGTCGACCTTCGGATCCAGGTCCTCGAACGCCTGCTCGACCTCCGGGTCCGGGCGATCGACGACCGCCTCGAACTGGAGCCCCGGGTCGGTCGAGCCATGGCCGCGGGGGTCGAGGACGACTTCACGAGCGCGAAGTCGATGGGCGACGAGACGTGGCGCGAGCCCGGCTTCGAAGCGTTCGACCGCCTCGACGACGAGATCGGTGGCCGGCTTCTCCTCCTGCTCGGTCCGGACCGCGCAGCCGCACTCCCACCGCACTCCTCCCTCGGGACCGAGCGAGGCAAGGCCGCGGAGCCGAAGGGCGGATCGAGCGTGGAGAAGGGTGCGGCGACCGGCGGCAAGGGTGGAGCCAGGGGAGCACGCCGCGGCGTCGGCAAGTGATTCGATACCCTCCTGCCGCCGGATCCGATCGCGACGGCGCGTCGCTTCGATTCCACCTCCATCCAACGGAGCTCGGGAGAACGTCATGAGACCGATCATCCCCGTCGCCGTCGGGCTCCTCGCCCTGGGCCTCTCCACGTCCGGGTGCGACTACGAACGCCCGACTCCCGAGAAGACCGCGACGAAGAAGGAGTCGCCGGCTCCCGGCGTCGGGCAGACCGAGGCGAACTCCGTCGACATCTGGACCCCGGCGGCCCTCGGTGACGTGAAGCTGCTGGAGCTTCGGCTGAGCCAGGCCCCGGACGTCGACGCCCTCGATCCCACCTTCGGAGCGACCGCGCTCGCGCTGGCCGCCGACTTCGGCAAGCCCGATGCCGTGAGGGCCTGCCTCGCCGCGGGAGCGGACGTGAACGCCCTCAACAAGAATCGAAGCAGTCCCGCCCTCGGCGCCGCGTTCTTCGGCCGGGCGGAGTGCCTCCGGATCCTGCTCGAGGCGGGCGCCGACCCCGATCTCGCCGACGAATCGGGCACCACGACCTTCACCGCCCTGGCCGTGCCCTGGGAGATCACCAAGTTGATCGCGGACATGATGGGCATGCCCGTCGACCAGGCCATGGTCGAGCAGGGAAGGGACGAGTGCGAGAGGATCCTCGAGTCCCACGAGGGATGACGATGGCAATGGACGGTCGAATCGCGACCTCGCGCTATCACGGGCTCGACTTCGTCCGGGCCCTGATGATGTCGCTCGGGGTCGTGCTCCACACGGCCCTGGTCTTCATGCCCGAGGGCTGGATCTACATGGACCCGGACAGCGTCGCGTGGTCGCCGCTCATCGTCTGGACCATCCACATCTTCAGGATGTCCGCCTTCTTCGTGATGGCCGGTTTCTTCGGGGCCATGCTGTATGCCCGCCGGGGAACGGCGACCTTCCTCGGACATCGCTTCGATCGCATCGTCGTGCCGCTGGTCATCGGCTGGTTCGTCCTCTCGCCGCTGATGTCCTGGTCGCTCTCGTTCGCCTGGACGCACCAGGCGATCGATCCGGCCGAGGCTGGCGGTGCGTGGGCGGCGATCGCCCTGGCGTGGGAGCGGATGTCGCTGGCCATGAACTGGGGCGACGCCGGTCCCGGGCACCTCTGGTTCCTGTACTTCCTCGTCTGGTACTACGCCGCCGCGGTCCTTGTCGCACCCGTGGTCGTGAGGCTCGGCGTCGCGAGCCGCTTCCTGCACGCGGCGATCGGTGGGATCTGCACCGGCCGAGCAAGGTTCACCCGGATGCCGATCCTGATCGGCGTCTCGTTCCTGCTCATGCTCGGCATGAAGGAACCCGGCATCGACACCAGTCTCGAGTGGGCGCCCGACTGGTACCTGCTCCTCACCTACGCCTGGCCGTTCACCGTCGGCTGGCTCGCATGGCACCATCGTGGCGTGATCGACGAACTCAGGCGATGGTGCTGGCTCCGACTGGGGGCGGCAGTGCTCCTGCTGGTCCTCGCGGTCGGCGGCATGCTCGCGTGGCACGCCTCCCAGCCGCCGTCCGCCTGGCTCTTCCCGGTCGTCCAGCTCCTCTCCGCGGCCGCCTGCTGGACCACGACCCTCGCCCTGATCGGTTGCTGCGAGCGTCTCCTCCGTCGGGAGCGCCCGACGATCCGGTACCTCGTCGACGCGTCGTACTGGATCTACCTCATGCACATGCCGCTGACCATCGCCGTGCCGGCCCTGATGCGGTCGTGGGTGGCGCCGGGCCTCCTGAAGATGACGGTCTCGATCGCGATCACCACCTTGATCCTCCTGGTCACCTATCACGTGCTCGTGCGGAACACGGTCGTGGGCGTCGTGTTGAGCGGGCGGCGCTACCCCGCCTGGCCCTTCGGGAGGACTCTCCGTCCCGAGCCCGCCCCGAGCGAGTGAGGGAACCGCTACCAGCTGGCTCGGACGAGACGGCGAAGCCCGTCGTCGACCCGGAAGTAGCGGAGTCGAAGCCGCTCCCCCGCCGTCCCCAGCCAGACCGCGCGGCCACGGGCGCGATCGATCCGCCCCATCGCCTCGCCGACCGCCTCGACGTCCACGACCTCGAGACCGCGCCCGGCGGCCTGCGCCCTCGCGAGCCACCCGAGGCAGGCCGTGTCGAGCGACAGCGCCTGGAGGCCGTCGACGATGGACCAGCCGTAGTAGCCGGCACCCCAGGCCCGGCCGCCGAGGATGCTGGAACGAAGCCACCGAGTGACCAGGTCCGCGATCTCCTCGCCCGCCTCGACCCTGGGCATCGACGCGATCTCGGCGAAGCTCGCCGGCGTGGTCCATCCCCGTGCGAGCCCCGGGACCGCGCCACGACCGCGGGCGAATCGGCTGCTGCGAATCCACTGCTCGAGTCGGGCGGAGAGCCGGGGGCGGGACTCGTCGTCGGTGAAGCGCGGATCCTCGATCCGCGCGAAGACCGCCTGCCGGAGCTGACGCATCTGCCCTCGCCCCGCCGGTTCGACCGGGAGATGCAGGAGTTCATCGGGCAACGCGGAAGAGAGCAGTTCCACGAGTTCCGCGAGACGCGACCCTCGGACCTCGCGCAGGTCGGCCGAGCCGAGGCCCTGCGCCAGCCACGCGAATCCGTCGAGCCGGACGGCCAGCGGGATCTCCTCGCGGGCCAGCCAGCCATCCAGGTGCGACGCGACGGCGTCGACCTCGCCCACCTCCGCTCGAAGCGAATCGGCCAGCCTCGGCGGGGCGATCGCCGCGGACTCCGGGACCTCTCGAAGCGCCCGGTCGAGATCGCCTCGATGCGATGCGAGCGCGCCACCTCGATTCGCCCGGACGCTCTGGCACGCGAAGTTCAGACCGGCGTGCGGCCCGCCCGCGTCGGGGGCGAGGTTGAACGGGAAGAGACGACATGCCACGGGCTTCTCGTGGAATCCGTGGCGGGCATGGATGCGGCAGAGTCCGTCCTCCTGGAGGAAGAGGCAGGCACCGTCGGGCCGCTGCCGGAGATACCGCCGACCGCGGAACTCGACGGTCACCGGCTCGCCCAGCTTCCCCTCCCACCCCTGTTCCTCGAGGCGCGTCAGGTCGCGATCGCGCAACTGGACGCTGAAGTCGCGGCAGCAGTCCCCGCATCCGTGACACGAGTACCGCTGGTCCTTCAGGTCGAGGATCTGGAGGGGGATCCGCCGCGTCATCAGGTCACTCCGAGGGTCGACATCGAACGCGCGATCGCCCGGGTCGCCGCGCCTCGATGGCTGCGAGCGTTCTTCTCCTCCGGGGAGAGCTCGGCACTGGTCCGACCCTCTTCGGGAAGCAGGAGGTGCGGGTCGTAGCCGAATCCGTTCCCCCCACGCGGCTCGAGGACGATGACGCCGTCGAAGGTCCCCCTCGACTCGGCGAGCACCCGGCCGTCGGGGGCCGCCAGGCACATCGAACACACGAACCTCGCCGTCCGCTCCGAGTCCGGGGTTCCGGCGAGTCGTTCGACCAGGAGGGCGTTGTTCGCGCGATCCCGCGTCTCGCGATCGCCCTCGACCCCGGAGAACCGTGCGCTGCGAACCCCGGGGGCGCCGCCGAGCGCATCGACCTCGAGCCCGCTGTCGTCCGCGAGGGCGATGCGTCCCGTGGCGGCGGCGTAGGCGAGCGCCTTGATCCTCGCGTTGCCCTCGAAGGTGTCCGCGTCCTCGACCGGCTCGGGCGGCACCGGCCCGTCGAGGTCGTCGAGTCCGCGGACCCGCCAGCCGACGGGTTCGAGCACCGCTCGGACCTCGTCGAGCTTGTGGGGGTTTCCGGTGGCGAGGAGGACGTCGGGCACGATGGAGTTCCTTTCGAGGACGGGTCGAGTCCGATAGGCGGGGGCCCCTTCCCGACCTTGGTCATGGTAGATGGCTCGCCGGGGGCGGACGAGCGATCGTGGAATTCGTCTGGCCTCCCCCTCATGGGGGTGCAGACTCGATCCGGATCGATCCGACCGCCCCGACGGAGCCCTCCCGATGCCCCGACACCTTCCCAGCCTCGCCATGACCGGTCTCCTGGCCGGCTTCTCGCTCACGGCGGTGGCCCACGCCGACCTGGTCGTGCTCGATTCGATCGCGCACGGCACGCTCTACGAGTCCACGGGAAGCCAGTCCGCCAACGGACTCGGCGCGCACCTCTTCGCCGGCAACAACGGACAGGATCTCTCCCGACGCGGACTCCTTCGATTCGACGTCGCCTCGCTCGGCTCCGACGTCGTCGTGCACGGGGCCACCCTGCGACTCCACGTCTCGCAGGCCAATCCGCAGGACGTCGAGGTGTCGATGCATCGCCTGATCACGGACTGGGGCGTGGGCTCGACCGACGCCCCGGGCGGCGAGGGCGGCGGCGGCCCGGCGACGCCGGGTTCCGCGACCTGGACGCACGCCTTCTGGGACGACACTCCCTGGACGAACGCCGGCGGCGACTTCGCCGACCCCGCCACGGCCACGTCGCTGGTCGGTGGCACCGGCTGGTACGAGTGGTCCGGAGCGGGCCTCGTGACGGACATCCAGGCGATGCTCGACGGCGACGCGCCGGACTTCGGGTGGATCCTGCTCGGCGACGAATCGGGACCTTCGACCGCGAAGCGCTTCGATTCCCGCCTGGCCGAGCTGGGATTCCGGCCCGAACTGGTGGTGGAGTTCAGCGTGGTCCCCGCCCCACCGGCCATCGCGATGCTCGCCTTCGCCCGCAACGGCCGACGTCGCAGGCACGACCGCTGAGTCAGGTCTGGAGGACCCCGGTCGCGAAGGGACCGGACGAGTCGACCCCGCTCGCCAGCATCAGGGCTTCCACGAGCTCCGCCCGGGTGTCGAGCGGATCGATCATCCGATCCACCCAGCCCCGCGCCGCCCCGTAGAGGACGTCCTGCTGCTCCGTGTAGCTCGCGGTGATCGCGGCGAGGACATCGGCCCGCGTCTCCTCGTCGACCTCCTCGCCCCGACGCTTGCGGGCCGCGAGGTCGATCTGGAGGAGGACGTTCGCGGCCTGCGCCGCACCCATGACCGCGCATCGGGCGGTGGGCCAGGCGAGGGTGAGGAACGGGTCGAAGGCTCGCCCGCACATCGCGTAGTTCCCCGCCCCGTAGCTCGCGTTCACCAGCAGGGAGATCTTCGGCACCACCGAATTGCTCATCGCGTTGACCATCTTCGCGCCCGAGCGGATGATCCCGCCCTGTTCGCTGTCGCGACCGACCATGAAGCCGGTCGTGTCGTGGACGAAGACGATCGGGATCCGCTTCTGGTTGCAGTCCATGATGAAGCGGGCCGCCTTGTCCGCCGCATCGTCGTAGATCACCGCGGGCATGTTGACCGCCTGGGACGGCCCTCCCTTGCCGCCCGGCATCCGCCGCTGGGTCATGCATCGCTGGTTCGCCACGATCCCGCAGGGCCAGCCGCCGATCCGAGCGAACGTGCAGACGAGGGAGCGACCGTATTCCGCCTTGTACTCGTCCATCGATCCGTCGTCGACGACGCAGCCGAGCAGGTCGCGCATGTCGTATTGCGCTCCCGGTTCGGGCTTGAAGACGTCGAGGATCTCCGTGGACTCCCTTGCCGGCGTCGTCGGTTCGAAGGGGGCGTCGGGCCTCGTCCGGGCCGCCATGCAGTCGAGCATCAGGCGTCGGACCCGTTCCAGGCACGACTCGTCGTCGGGCTCCATGAAGTCGATCGTCCCGGAGATCTCGGCGTGCATCGCGGCGCCCCCGAGGGTCTCGTCGTCGACCTCCTGCCCGATCGCGGCCTTCACCAGCGCCGGGCCGGCGAGGTAGAGCCCCGACCCCTCGGTCATCAGGAGCGTGTCGCAGAGAACCGGCAGGTAGCCGCCACCGGCGACGCAGTTGCCCATGATCGCCGCGATCTGCGGGACGCCCTCGGCGCTGAGCACCGCGTTGTTCCGGAAGATCCGCCCGAAATCGTCGGTGTCGGGGAAGACATCCTCCTGCAGGGGGAGGAAGACCCCGGCGGAGTCGACGAGGTAGACCAGCGGGAGCCTCGCCCGCTGGGCCACCGCCTGGGCCCGGATGATCTTCTTGCACGTCATCGGGAAGAACGCGCCGGCCTTGACCGTCGCGTCGTTGGCGATGACCATCGAGGGCCGCCCGCCGATCTGGGCGATCTCGGTGACCACGCCGGCCGACGGGGCTCCGCCGTACTCGGCGTACATCCCCTCCGCGGCGAAGAGCCCGCATTCGAACCGGGGAGCTCCCCGGTCGACGAGGCGGTCGATCCGCTCCCGGGCGGTGAGCCTCCCGTGCCTGTGCTGGCGTTCGATGCCCTTGGGGCCACCCCCCTGGCGGATGACGGCCTCGGTGGCCTTGAACTCCTCGATCGCGGCCAGAAGGTCGTCAGCGGGCATGGGAGGGAGGATCTCCGGGGCTGGAGGAGGTCGAAGGCCCGGATGGGCGGGTTCCCGGGAGAATACCGGGCGGGTCCGGGAAGTGATGGGAAGGAAAAGGCCCCTTGAGGCCTTGCGAGGGGTTCGCTACACTCCTCGATTCTCAGATTTCGAGCATACGAACGACCCGGCGGTCGGACCACCGCCTCCCAGGAAGCATCCAGCTCATGAGCATCTCCCTCGCACGCAAGGCCGAACTCAAGGGCGAGCACGGTCGCCATGAAGGCGACTCGGGCTCCCCTGAAGTCCAGATCGCCGTCCTCACCGACCGCATCAAGACCCTTCAGGCGCACTTCGAGGATCATCGACACGACCACTCGTCGCGTCGAGGCCTTCTCGCCATGGTCAGCCGTCGCAACCGGCTGCTTCGCTACCTCCAGCGCACCAATCGCGAGAAGTACATCAGCACCATTCAGAAGCTCGGCCTCCGCAAGTAGGTCGAATCACCACGGCGGTCGCTCCGGCGGCAGTCGACGGTGGACAGCCCACGCCCCCGGTCTGTCCGCCGTCCTCTGCCTCCCTGGGTGCGGCCGCCCCATTCGATGGCCCGCCGGATCGACATCCGCGCGGTCCAGCCACCCCAAGAAAGGCAGCAATCATGCCAGTCACCATCGTTGAACGAGAGATCGGCGGTCGCATCATGCGGCTCGAGACCGGTCGCGTCGCCAAGCTCGCCTCGGGCGCGGTCATCGCCAGCTACGCGGACTCCACCGTCATGGCGACCTGCGTCCGGTCCAACCCCCGTCCGGGCATCGACTTCTTCCCCCTCCAGTGCGACTATCGCGAGAAGCTCACCGCAGCGGGCAAGTTCCCCGGTGGCTTCCGCAAGCGAGAAGGCGCTCCCAACGAGAAGGAAGTCCTCACCATGCGGATGATGGACCGTCCCATCCGCCCCCTCTTCCCCGACGGCTTCATCGACGAGATCCAGATCCAGGCGTGGGTCATGAGCCATGACGGGCAGAACGACACCGACGTGCTCGCGTGCACCGCGGGTTCGGCCGCGGTCTGTCTCACGGACGCCCCCTTCATGGGCCCCGTGGCCACCGTCCGGGTCGGCCGGATCATGACCGACGACGGCGAGACCTTCGTCCTCAACCCGACCGTCGCCCAGATGGAGTACTCCGACCTCGACCTGGTGCTCTCGGGCCATCCCAAGGGCATCAACATGATCGAGGTCGGTGCCGCCGAGGTCGAGGACGAGGTCGTCCTCGACGCGATCCGCTTCGGGCTCGAGGAGGGCATCAAGCCCATCATCGAACTGGTGCTCGAACTTCGCGAGAAGAGCGGCGCCCCCGAAGCCGACGCCGGCACCCTGCACCTCCCGCCCGACGAGGTCATGCAGACCGTCAAGGACAAGGTCTACGACCGGCTCGTCGAGGCCCGCAAGATCCATGGCAAGAAGGAGCGGAACAACGCGGTCGGCGAACTCCGCGAAGAGGTCCTTCACGACTGCTTCGCCCTTCCCCAGGACGCTCCCTACGCCGAGTACAAGGCCGCCGAGGAACGTCGAGGACAGGCCAAGGACGCGTTCCGGACCCTCGAGAAGAAGGTCACCCACATGCTCGTGGCCGAGCAGGGCATTCGTGCCGACGGCCGCGGCCTGAAGGAGATCCGCCCGATCGAGATGGAGCCGGGCATCTTCGCCCGCACCCACGGCTCCGCCTTCTTCCAGCGGGGCGAGACGCAGTCCCTCGTGACCTGCGCCCTCGGGACCAACAAGGCCGAGCAGATCGTCGACGGACTCCTCCCCGAGTACGCCAAGAAGTTCTACCTGCACTACAACTTCCCGCCGTTCTGCGTCGGTGAAGCCGGCCGGATCATGGGCCCCGGTCGTCGCGAGGTGGGTCACGGAGCCCTCGCGGAGCGATCGCTCCTGGGCATCATCCCGAGCACCGAGGACTTCCCCTACACCATCCGCCTGGTCAGCGACATCACCGAGTCCAACGGCTCCTCGAGCATGGCTTCGGTGTGCGGTGGCTGCCTCGCCCTGATGGATGCGGGTGTCCCGATCCGGAACACCTGTGCCGGCATCTCGGTCGGTCGATTCACCTCCGCCGACGGCAAGGTCACCCACGTCACCGACATCCTCGGCGAGGAGGACTTCTTCGGCGAGATGGACTTCAAGGTCTCCGGCACTCGCGAGGGCATCACCGGCATCCAGCTCGACCTCAAGGCCCTCGGCCTCGAGGTCGACGAGATCGAGCAGATCTTCGCCCAGGCGAAGGAGGGTCGGCTGCAGATCATCGAGCAGATGGAATCGGTCCTCGCAGCTCCCCGCGAGGACATCTCCAAGTACGCCCCGCGGATCATCACCGTCAAGATCGATCCCGACAAGATCGGCAAGCTCATCGGCCCCGGCGGCAAGACCATCCGCGGCATCCAGGAGCGGACCGGCTGTTCCATCGACGTCGAGGAGGACGGCACCGTCCTCATCGGTTCGACCGACGGCGAGATGGGCGAGCAGTGCAAGGCCGAGGTCGAGGCATTGGGTGCGGAGATCCGCGTCGGAACCATCTACGATGGCAAGGTCGTCTCGGTGAAGGACTTCGGTGCCTTCATCGAACTCGCACCGGGAACCGACGGCATGTGCCACATCTCGGAGCTCGACCACGGCTTCGTGAAGTCGGTCGGCGACATCGTCGCGATCGGGGACACGGTCAAGGTCAAGGTCATCAACGTCGACGACACCGGTCGCATCAAGCTCTCCCGCCGGGCGCTCATCGAGCCGCCGGAGGGCGAGGAGGTCGCGGAAGGGGCCGGCGGCGGCGGGGGCGGGGGCGGTGGTCGCGGCCGCGGCCGCGGCCGCAACCGGGACAACTGATTCCCGAGACCTCCCCTGCAGTCCGATTCAACCGCCCTCCGGAGCGATCCGGAGGGCGGTTTCGTTGGACTCCCCCCCGGGGACGCCGCCGCAAGTGACTCAAGGCGTGGATCTTGCGCGAGGACCTCGCGTCCATCCGGTATTTCCTGCCATTGAAGGGTTGCGAAAACAACGCCATCGATCGACAATCAGTCCTGATCCATGACGCTCAGGTCTTGGTTCGATGGTCGGACGCCTGAACCTCCAGGCCCTTCCGCTTCGATCGACCGACCGACCGTCCCGCAACTCGAGTTCGATGTGGCCCCCTGGCGGGCCCAACCCCGGAGAGACTCTCAGACATGCCCGACACGCGCCTGATTGAGATCGAGGGGGAGATCAAGTGGTTCGATCCCCGCAAGGGCTACGGCTTCATCATCGGGCCGGAAGGCCAGGACATCTTCGTCCACTTTTCCGTGATCGAGCAGGCCGAAGGCTTCCGAACGTTCCGGGATGGCGAGCGGATCGTCTACGACGCCGAGGACGGGGACAAGGGCTGGTCCGCCACCAAGGCCCGCTCGCTGCACGAGCGAGCGAAGCAGGGATCGGCGACCGAAGCGAAGCCCGAGGTCCAGGCAGCCGACTCGACTTCGTGACCCGCCCCCGCCGCCTCGCGCGGCACCCATACGAGAAAGCACCCGCAAGGATCACCGCCGGATGATCGGTCTGCTTCTAGCGCTGATCGGCGTCTGTCTCGCGGTCGGCCTGGCCATCCACGCCTCGACGCGCAAGCGGGAGGCTCGCGTTCGCGAGGCCGAACGACGCGCGGCGGATGCGGAGCGGCTGGCCGAGCTCGGCTCGATGACCAGCGGCCTGGCGCACGAGATCAAGAATCCCCTGTCCTCGGTCGTCCTCAATGCCCAACTGGTCGAGGAGGCGATGCGTGAACTGGAGGCGCCGGAGGACGAGAAGGAGACGGTGATTCGCCGCGCGGAGGCGCTCGTGCGCGAAGCCGAGCGACTGCGGACGATCCTCACCGACTTCCTCCAGTTCGCGGGGCGGGTTCGCCTGGACCGGGAGCCTCGGAATCTCTGCGGCATCATCGAGGACCTCGCCGACTTCTTCCATCCCCAGGCGGAAGCCGCCGGCGTGGTGCTGCGGGCGGATCTGCCCCGGGCCCCGGTGATGGTGCCCGTGGACGCCGCCCTCCTGAAGCAGGCCCTCCTGAACCTCATGATCAATGCCGTCCACGCGATGGAGTCGAACCCGCCGGACCGCCCGCGGGAGCTCCTCGTCAGGCTCACCCCCGCGGAGGACTCGGTGTCGGTGCACGTCATCGACTCCGGGCCGGGCGTCCCGGGCGACGACCGCGAGAAGATCTTCCACCCCTACGTCTCGACGACCCCGGGAGGCACCGGCCTGGGACTTCCCACGACCCGTCGCATCGTGGAGGAGCATGGAGGACGCATCGACCTCGAGGTGCTCGAGGGTCGGGGCAGCGATTTCGTGGTGGTCCTTCCCGTGAGGCCGGCCGAGGAGGACGGGGCGGACGATCCGAGCGGTCCCGGAACGGCCTGATCAGTCGATCCAGTCCTTCGCGGCGAGCCGCTCCGGCACGTAGGTCTCGGTCACGTAGGAGATGTCCTTCGTGATCAGGGACTCGACCTCCATCTTGAAGCCGTTGGAGAGCATCCGCTTGATCTCCTTCTGCCACGGCTTGCGGTCCGCGAACCACGGATACTCCGCGATCTCCCTCGCCCGCTTGCGGTCTCGATCGTCCAGCTCGATCTTCACGTCGTCGCTGAGGCCGCAACGCTCGTAGTCGTCCGCCCTGATCCCGAGGAACCGGGCGTCGGGGACCGCCATCCGGCCGCTCTCGAACGCGAGGTTGATCGAGCCCTGCTTGATCACGCTGTAGATGTAGTGCCCCCACGGGTCGCAGTCGAGCAGGCAGATGATCGGGAGCCCGAGTTCGGAGTTCAGCCGATGGAGGAGGCGGCGGACGCCTCGAGGGGGCTGGCCCGACCCTTCGGTGAGGATGCAGTTGTGCTTCTCCCAGAACCGGTCCTCGTTGAAGCGGCTCCAGACCGTGTCCTTCTCGACATGGAGGACGAAGTCGGCATCGCACTTCCCGAACTTGATCACGCTCGGTTCGCAGATGGACGGGATCGCGTAGCCGCCCGTCCCCATGCGACGGCAGTCGATCTCGTCCCCGTTGTCGAAGACCGTGATGTTCCCGACCATCGTGCCCCGCTTCTTCGCGAAGACATGGAGGTTCTCGCGGAGCGCGTCGAGCGTCACCTCGAGATCCTCGAGCACCGCGTCCGACTCCTCCTGGCCCTCGAAGGTCTTCTCCTTCGTCCCGGCGATGGTGTGGAGGCTCTTGTAGTACATGCCTCGAAGACTGAGCGTCTTCCCGGCCTGGACGAGATCCCGGCAACCGTCGGCCACGAGGATCGTCTGCATGAACTTCTTCGCCTGGCCCAGGTTGAAGAGCAGTCGTTGCTGGGCCGCGTCGCCCATGCGCAGGACCCGATGCTTCTCGTCGAAGTGGACGTTCGACCGCGAACGGGTGGGAACGTCGAAGGAGGGATCCCGGAGGCCGAGGCTCTGGCTGACGATGCCCTCCGCAAGCCCCTCGATGCTCGAGACGGTCCGCGCGTCGGTCTCCGCCTTGCTCATCGCGGCGGGCGGGGCGCTCCCCCGTCGCCGACGAAGCGGTGCCTTCTTGCTCGAGGCGACCTTCTTCTTCGAGGTCTTCTTGCCCACGACCTTCTTGCCCGAGACCTTCTTGCTCGCGGTCTTCTTGCTCGCGGCCTTCTTGCCCATGGTCTTCTTGCCCGAGTTCTTCTTGCCCGAGTTCTTCTTGCCCGGGTTCTTCTTGCTGGTGGCCATGATCAGACGCCCGCGTTCAGCGGAGCCTCCCCTGCGACCTGGCGGGCGCGACCGAGCCGGTCGCCTTCTTCTTCGACTTCTTCCTCCCGCTCGGGCCGGCTCCAGGTGCCTTTCGCTTCTTCTTCTTCTTCGCCGGCGCCGAGCCGTCCTCGCCGAAGAGAAGGCCCGACGCGGCTTCGTCGGCCGGCTTCCCAGATTCGTCGTCGAGGATGATCACATCGTCGTCCCCGGCCAGGCGCCCGCCGTCGTCGATGACCCTCCCCTCGTCGTCCAGCTGCTGGTCGGCCTCGGCCGTCTTCCGCGATGCGATCGTCTCCAACGCGGTCTTGATGTCCCCCGCATCCGAACCGGTGATCCGCTCGCAGGCCATCGAGATCTCCCCGATGTAGCGGGCGAACACGTGCCGCCTCTCCGACTCGCGTCGCATGCGCTGGCGGCGACGGAGGTAGGTCCCGAGCTTGCGCCCGCACTCCTTGAGCGCCAGCTTCATCTCCTTGCGGATCTCGTCGTAGTCGGCGATCGCCTCCTTCGACTCGCTGGTGAAGGGCACCCAGGTGCTCGCCATGTGGATCATCACCACGATCGGGCCGGTCGGGAGCGCCCCGCGGGCCTGCTGGAGGCCGTAGTTCTTCCAGCCGGTCTCGACGACCGCCTTGAAGGAGCAGCACGCGGACTGCTGGTAGAGGAGCGGGACTCGATTCGCGAACCGGATCACGCGACCGAGGTCGTCGCCTCCAAGCTGCCCGCCGTAGGCGATCCCGACCTCGATCAGGAACGGATTGCCGCGATAGACCGCGGCGGGCCGGCTGCTGGCCGCGAAGAACTCCGCCTTCACCTCCTTGAGCAGTCCGGCGAGCATCGCCTTGGTCCCGATCGGGACGAGACAGTCGGTCGGCGGCGCCATGATCCGGACGTCCTGGATGGCGTTGAAGAGCCGCTCCGCGTCGGCGTGACCGACCTGCCGGATCCAGGTTCGGTCGGTGAGGTCGGCCTTCGCGCAGATCTCCTTCGCCACCCGTGGTCCGACCCGGCAGAACTCGTCCTTGAAGAACGCCCCCAACTGGGTCTTCGAGGTCCTCTCGAGCATCTGGATGAGCGTGCCCAGCTCGATCCCCTTGGGATGGGGCTTGATCTCCGTGGCCTCGGGCGGGAGCTCGCCGACCGCGCGGGGGTACTCGATCTCCTCGTTCGTGGGCGTTCGGTAGGTGAAGCGGGCGTGGGGATTGGCGATCGCGGTCTGCTCGAGGTACTCGTCGACCGACGCCCGCCCCTTCTGGTACCGCCCCTCCAGCTCGATCGTCACCTGCGTGCCGTGCCCCTCGGCGAAGAGCGAATCATCCTCGGGATGCTCGGTCTCGGAGATGACCTCCGCGCGATTCCGCGCGGTGTCCATCTTGAGCACCACTTCGTGCGACGGCTTTCGCCTTCCGGTCTTGGAGATGATGAGCACGGGCTGTCCGGTGGTCATCAGGCCGTACATCCCGGCGGCCGAGATCCCGATGCCCTGCTGGCCCCTGCTCATCTTCATTCGATGGAACTTCGAGCCGTAAAGGAGCTTCCCGAAGATGTTCTCGATCTGCTTCCGGACGATGCCGGGGCCGTTGTCGCGGATGGTGACCTTGAATCTCGTCTCGGCGAGCTGGAGGAGCTCGACCCGGATGTCCGGGAGGATCCCGGCCTCCTCGCAGGCGTCGAGCGCGTTGTCCACGGCCTCCTTGACCGTGGTGAGGAGCGCCTTCCGCGGGTTGTCGAAACCCAGGAGGTGACGATTCTTCGCGAAGAACTCCGAGACGGAGATCTCCTTCTGGCGTGAGGCCATCTCCTCCGCGGTCGCCCGCTTGGACCGGCGCGACCCACCCTTCGCTGGTGTCTTCTTGGCTTGTGTCGTCATCGTGGCTCGTGGCATTCCGTTGCGGTCGATCCGTCCTGCCCGGCGTGCCGGCCGGGCAGGTGGCGATCCCTCCGGGCGCGGATCGCGGTCCGTCATCCTGCGGACGCCCCCACCCTAGCGGAGAATGGGGCCTCCGAGGCGTGATCGTCCGAAACTGCACACCGTGCCCCCCCTATCCAGTATCGTCCCAGCCCCTGC
>JAYZBK010000173.1:0-13031 GCA_036339295.1 Planctomycetota bacterium | reverse complement strand
GACGGTCGGGAACTTCACGATTGGGTACGACGACGTCGCGATGGTGTTCCAGGTCGGCGACAACCTCGATCTCGGCATCGCCCTCTTCGACGTGGCCCTCACCGAGGTCGACGCCGCCACGGACACGTTCGACGCGTGGGGGGATCTGCTGGTCTCCGGAGCCTTCGCGGGACTCCTTCTCGACCTCGGTCTCTCGAACGCGGATCTCACGGGCGTCGACGTCGGCGATGCGTGGGTGCAGGGCCTGAACCGGCCGGTACCCGGGGCGGGCGCCCTTGCCTTCCTCGGGATCGCCGGGCTGGCCCGGACTCGTCGTCGAAGCTGAGCGGATCCGGCGAACGACCATGAAGAACGCCCCGGTGCGAAGGCACTGGGGCGTTCTTCATGGGCGATCATGATGGGTCGGACGTTTCAGTGCGTGATGATCTTCGTGGAGGGCTGCAGGTCGGCGGCCTTGAAGGCTCCGTTGATGTCGACGTGGCAGGCCCGCCCGGTCTTCTCGACGTAGTCCTGGTGGTAGTCCTCGGCGGGATAGAAGATCTCCGCCGGCTCGACCTCCGTCACGATCCGTCGTCCGGCGAAGGCCGGCTTCGCCTGGAGTTCGTCCTTCACCTTCTCCGCGATCCTCTGCTGCTCCTCGCCGACGGTGTAGATGCCCGAGCGGTACTGGGTGCCGAAGTCGGGGCCCTGTCGATTGAGCTGGGTCGGATCGTGGAGGGCCATGAAGAACCGGACCAGGCGCTCGAAGTCGACCTTCTCCGGGTCGAAGGTCACCTTCACGCTCTCGGCGTGTCCGGTGTCCCCGTTGCAGATCTGGCGGTAGCTCGGATTCGGGACGTCACCCTGCTGGTAGCCGCTCTCGACGTCGATGACGCCCGGGATCATCTGGAACCCGTGCTCGACTCCCCAGAAGCAGCCGCCTGCGAAGTAGGCGACCTCCATCGACATCGCCGGCTTCGAGGCGTCGGGGACGGGGGCGCCGTCCTCGATGAACTCGAGCGACTCGCTGTTGAGGCAGTATCGCTGGCCGGTCGGGGGCGGGCCGTCGGGAAACACGTGGCCGAGGTGGGCGTCGCAGCGGGCGCAGTTGATCTCGGTGCGGACCATGCCGTGACTGGTGTCCGTCTTCTCGGCGATGTGCGCGGGGTCGAAGCCGACGAAGAAGCTCGGCCAGCCGGTGCCCGACGTGAACTTGTGCTCGCTCTTGAAGAGCGGCAGGCCGCACACGACGCACGTGTACATCCCGTCCTTCTTGTTGTCGAGGAGGGTGCCGCAGAAGGGGCGCTCGGTCCCCGCCTGCTGGGTGATCCGGTACTGCTCGGGCGTGAGCTTCTTCGCGAGCTCCTCGACCTTCGCCCGCTCCAGCGGGGTCACGTCGTAGCCGGCGGCTGAGATCTTGCGGCCCTGGTCGTCGGTGATGGTTCGCACGGTGGTCTCCTTGCGGCTCGAGCCGGTCGACGGCGGGCCGAAAGCGGTGCCCACTCCGGCCACCAGGACGGCAGCGACGGTGAAGAGGGCGATGGTGGTGCTGGTTCGCATGGCGGTGTCCTCGCAGTCGAATGGCGATCGGTCACACGGTACGCAGGACGTGAGCCGCCGGTGCGAGGAATCGCTGCGGTGACGCGCTCCGCATCCGGTCGGACCGGAGCCCGGTCTCGTCGGTCGGGGGGGCTCGGAAGGGCGTTCCCGAACCGGAAACGCATTCGAGACGGCCCTTCCGGGGGATTCAGTCGCTCCGTCGGCCGGCGGCCGTCGATTCCAGATATCGGCGAACGCCCCCCAGGTTCATCGCCAGCAGTCCACGATTCAGGAACGCTCGAAGACGATCCTCCGGGATGCCCTCGCCATCGGCCTCCTCCTCCAGCCACTGCCGGTAGAGGGACATCCTCGTGGGCTCCTCGAGCGAGTCGTCCCGCACCAGGCGGGTCACCAGATCGGTTTCCCGCAGGACGCGGTCGCGAGCCCTCGCGAAGTGGGCGGCCGGGGCGTCGACCGCGCCGAAATGAGTCAGGTGGAGCCGGTCGAGGTCGAGGGCGTCGAGCCGATCGATCGAGGCGATCCAGGCGGCGGGATCGAATTCCGGGGGTGCGAGCGGGAGGGTGACGAAGTCGGACCCGGGAATCCGCATGCCCGCCACGTCGCCCGTGAAGCACTGGCGGATGCCATCGAGGTCGAGCATCCAGGCGTGGTGATGACGCGCATGCCCGGGAGTCTCGATCGAAACGAGGTCGATGCCCCCGAACGAGATGGTCCGGCCGTCCTCGATGGCGTGGACCCGTTCCTCGGGGCAGGGGTGCATCTCGCCGAACAGGTGATCGAGATCGTCCCCGTAGATCCGGCGGGCGCTGGCGTTCAGCCGGGAAGGGTCGACCAGGTGCCTCGCCCCGAGCGGATGGACCAGGACGTCGGCGCCTCGGTCGGCGAACCATCCGGCCGCCCCCGCGTGGTCCAGGTGGATGTGGGTGAGCACCACGAGCTCGATCGATGCGGGATCGACCTCGAGGGCCTCGAGCTCCCGCTGCAGCCTGGGCAGGGTCGACATCGGTCCGCTCTCGATGAGCATCGGACCGTCGTCGGTGCGGATCAGGTGGCTCGCCGCGGCGCCCTGGAGGTCGTGGTAGCCGAGGTCGATCGTGCGGACGCGGTTCAAGGAGTCGCCTCGCCGTCTTCGCGACCCGCCGCCCGGCTGCCGCTCGCCCTCTGGACGACCGCATAGAGGACCGGCACCATCAGGAGGCTGATCGCGGTCGCGGCGAGCATGCCGCCGAAGACGGTGGTCCCCATGGCTCGCCGGCTCATCGCGCCGGCACCCGTCGCGATCAGGAGCGGGAGGACGCCGAGGATGAAGCTGAAGGCGGTCATCAGCACGGCCCGGAACCGCATCTTCGCAGCGTCGATCGCGGCCTCGTTCGGCGAGAGCCCCTCCTCGTGACGGACCTTGGCGAACTCGACGATGAGGATCGAGGACTTCGCCGCGAGCCCGATGAGCAGGACCACGCCGACCTGGACGTAGAGGTCGATCGGCATCGACGTGACGAGGAGCGCCGCGACCACCCCGAGGAGCGCGGTCGGCACGCTCAGGACGACGGAGACCGGCAGCGACCAGCTCTCGTACTGGGCGGCGAGCACGAGATAGACCAGCACGACGGCGAGGGCGAACGCGGTGAGCAGTCCACCGGCCGCGAGCTTCATCTGGAACGCCATGTCGCGCCAGGCGAAGCCGGTCCCGGGCGGAAGGTCGGTCTCGCCGATCTCCTCGAGAAGGTCGAGGGCCTGGCCGCCGGAGAAGCCGGGAGCCGGGCCCGCGGTGACCCGGGCGGAGGGATAGATGTTGAAGTGGAAGACGCTCTCCGGGCCGAACCGCCGCTCGACCGTCGCCACCGAGTCGAGGGGAAGCATCCTTCCCTCGCGGTTGCGGACCTCGAGCCGGCCGATGTCCTCGGGCGAGCTCCGGAAGGCGGCTTCGGCCGACGTCCGGACCTGGTAGACGCGGCCGAACTGGGTGAAGTCGTTCACGTAGTAGGACCCGAGATTCGCCGAGAGCGCCTGGAAGATCTCGCCGAGGTCGACGCCGCGGGAGAGGGCCCTCTCCCGGTCGATCTCGACGTGCACCTGGGGCACGTTCGCGCTGAAGGTCGTGATCGCCCGGCCGATCCCGGACTGGCTGTTCGCGGCGTCCAGGTACTGGTCGATCGCACCCTGCAGGACCTCGATGCCGAGTCCGCCGCGGTCCTGGATCTCGAGCGAGAGTCCCGCGCTCGCCCCGAGGCCGGGCAGGGACGGCACGGGGAACGCGACGACGGCACCTTCCTGCACGCCGGCGCCGATCCGATTGAGCTGCCGGAGGATCGCGCCCTGGAAGAGGTCCTCGGTCGGTCTTTCGTCCCACGGGTCGAAGACGACGACGATCGTGGCCGCGTTGCTCGCCGCGGCGCCGGAGAGGAGGGAGTAGCCGTTGAGTGCGAGGACGTTCGCGACCCCGGGGATCCCGCCGGCCTGTTCGACGACGCGTTCGACCACCGCGTTCGTGCGGCTGCTGCTGGCGGCGTCGGGAAGCTGGATGTTGACGATGCAGTAGCCCTCGTCCTCCTGCGGGATGAAGCCGGTCGGAAGCGTGCGGACGGTGGCGCCACCGAGCAGGACGAGTGCGAGGAATCCCGCGACGGTGATCGGCCAGGCGCGAAGCAGTCCGCCGACCGCGGTCGTGTAGCCCCCCGTGACCCGGGCGAGCATCGTGTTGAACCCCCGGAACACCACGTTCTTCCGGTCGCTGGTCGGTCGGAGGATCACGCCGGCGAGCGCCGGGCTGAGGGTCAGCGCATTGACCGAGCTGAAGAGCGTGGCGATCGAGATCGTCAGGGCGAACTGCTTGAGGAGGCTGCCCGTGATGCCGCCGATGAACGCCGCCGGGACGAACACCGCCAGGAGCACGATGGTCGTGGCGACCACCGGTCCGGAGACCTCCCTCATGGAGCGAAGGGCGGCCTCCTTCGGGGGGAGCTTCTCCTCGTCGATCAGGCGGATCACGTTCTCGACGACCACGATCGCATCGTCGACGACGATGCCGACCGCGAGGACGAGGCCGAAGAGGGTCAGCAGGTTCAGGCTGAATCCCATCGCCTGCATCACGAAGAACGTGCCGATGAGGGACACCGGGATCGTGACCGCGGGGATGATGGTCGCCCGGATGTTCTGCAGGAAGAGGTAGACCGTGAGCACCACGAGGACGATCGTGATCAGGAGCGTCACCTGGAGCTCCGCCAGGCTCGTCCGGATGATCAGGGTCCCGTCGAAGACGACCGTGTACTCGACGCCATCCTGGAAGTCGAGCGACATCCGTTCGAAGGCCGCCCGGCACCCGTCGGCGACGTCGATCGCGTTCGCCCCCGGAAGCTGGTAGATCGCGAGGGTCGCCGCAGGCCTCGAGTCGAGCGTGCTCGAGAGCGTGTAGCTCTGGGATCCGAGTTCGATCCTCGCCACGTCGTCGAGCCGGACGAGGGCGCCGCCCTCGCCCGTCCGCACGACGATCTCGCGGAACTGATCGGCCGTCCGGAGGCGGCCGGTGGTCGTCACCGTCAGGTCCAGGACCTGGCCCGGAGGGGCGGGGGCGGCGCCGATGCGGCCGGCGGCCACCTCGACGTTCTGGTTCCGGATCGCCGCGATCACCTCGCCCGTGGACATGTCGAGCGAACGAAGTCGGTCGGGATCCAGCCAGATCCTCATGCTGTAGCTGCCGACGCCGAAGATCTGGACGTCCCCGACGCCCGGGACGCGGGTCAGTTCGTCCCGCATCTGCGCCTCGGCGTAGTTCGACAGGTAGAGGGCGTCGAGGTCGTCGCTCGTCGAATAGAGCGCCGCGTACATGATGATGTCGGTCGACTGCTTCTTGGTCAGGACGCCCTGTCGCTGGACCTCCTCCGGGAGCTTCGGGATGGCCGAGGCGACGCGGTTCTGGACGAGCACGTTCGCGATGTCGAGGTCGGTGCCGACCTCGAACGTCACGGTGATCGAGCAGCTGCCGTCGCTCGCCGACACGCTCGACATGTACAGCATGCCGTCGACGCCGTTGATCTCCTGCTCGATCGGGGTCGCGACCGTCTCCCCGATGGTGACTGCGCTCGCTCCGGGGTAGAAGGCGCTGACCTGGATGGTCGGCGGTGCGATGTCGGGGTAGCGGGCCCGGGGGAGCGCGCCGAAGGAGAGGGCGCCGAGGATCACGATCACGATCGAGATCACGCTGGCGAAGATCGGACGCTTGATGAAGATCGCGCTGAACATGGTCGGTCAGCCGTCCGATCCGGCGGCGGGTGCGGTCGGGTCGAGCCGCCGCATCGCCTCGCCGAGCGTGACGACCTCGGCGTCCACCGCGGCGCCGGGGCGGGCACGCAGGATGCCGTCGACGATGACCGTGCTCGTCTCCTCGAGGCCGGCGACGATCTCCGTCAGGCCGTCCAGCGACACGCCGGTCTCCACGGTCTGTCGGACGACGATGCCGTCGTCGCCCACGAGATAGACGTAGGAACCGGCCATGTCGATCAGCACCGCCGACTGGGGGATCGCGATCGCGGTGCGGGCCGGCTGGCGGAGGCGGGCCCGGACGAAAAGGCCGTCCCGAAGCAGGCCGTCCGGATTCGCGATCACGCCGCGGATCGAGAGGGTGCCGGTGGTGCGGTCGATCTCGAGGTCGGCGAAGTCGATCCGACCGGTCCCGGGATAGAGCGTGTCGTCCGGAAGGACGACCTCGAAGGGGGCGTCCGTCGTGTCCTCCGGGGCCATGCCGGAGGCGACCAGTCCTCGCCGGAACTCGAGGAAGCCGGTCTCGGGCACGTCGAAGTAGACGTTCATGGGATCGACCGTGCGGACCTTCGCGAGGAGGGTCGGCTCGCCGCGGCCGACGAGGTTCCCGACGCTGACGAGGTCCTCGCCGATGCGACCCTCGATCGGACTGGTGATCGACGTGTAGGAGAGATCGAGCTCCGCTCGCTGGAGCTGGGCCTCGGTCTGGTCGACCTTGGCGGCCGAGACCTCCACCTTCGCCTGCGATTCGAGGAGCTCGACCTCGCTCGCGGCGCCCTTCTCGAAGGCGATCCGGTACTTCTCGAGGACCTCCTTGTCGAGCTGGAGCCGTGCGTTGGCCGCACGCAGGTCGGCGGTCGAGGCCGCCACCGCGGCCTCGTACTCGGCGGTCTCGAGGGTGAAGAGCACCTGGCCGACGGAGACCATGTCGCCGGGCTCGAAGGAGCGACTCTCGAGGAAGCCGCCGACCCGGGCGCGGATGTCCACCGACTCGCGGCTCCGGACCGTGGCGACGATGTCGCGATACGGCGCGAACTCGCGGACGGGCGGGTCGATCGCCGTCACCTTCGGTGGCGGAGGAGCCTGGTTGGTGTTGGAGTCGCCTCCACATCCCCCGAGGAGCGCGACCATCGGACCGAGGGTCGCGATGCCGCGGAGGTGGGCGAGCGTCTTCGTGCCGGTTCTCATCCGGGCATCCTACCGACCCGGGCGGGGGATCACCGGGGCCGAAGCGTCCGATCGAAGAGCTCGTGGATCCTCCGGTACTCGTCGATCCACGAGGTCGTCTCCCGGAACCCGTGGGGCTCCACCGGGTAGATCGCGACCTCCCAGCCGGTCTTGCCGAGTTCGATCAGTCTCTGCGCGAGCCGCACCGTGTCGCTGAACGGCACGTTGTCGTCGACCATGCCATGGCACATGAGCAGGGCGTCCTCGAGACCCTCGGCGTGCTCGATGGGGGAGCTGCGGCGATAGGCCATGGGATCGACCTCGGGGGTGTTGAGGATGTTCGCCGTGTAGCCGTCGTTGTAGAACGACCAGTCCGTCACCGGTCGCAGGGCGGCCCCGGCCTTGAAGACGCCGGGGCGGGTGAGCAGGCCCATCAACGTCGTGAAGCCGCCGTAGCTGCCGCCGTACATGCCGACGCGATCGGGATCGACGCCGTGATGCTCGGCGAGCCAGGCGATGCCGTCCTCGTAGTCGTCGAGTTCGCACGGTCCCATGTCGCGGGCGATCGCGGTCCGCCAGTCTCGTCCGTACCCCGAGCTCGCCCGGTAGTCGAGGTCGAGGACCACGTAGCCCTCCCGGGCCAGCAGGTCGTGGAAGAAGCCTTCGCGGAAGTACCGGCTCCATCCGGCGTGGGCGTTCTGCAGGTAGCCCGCGCCGTGGACGAAGAGCACCGCGGGACGCCGACCGTCGGCCGACGCGGGGGCGTCGTCCGGTGGGAGGTGGAGGCGGCCGCGGATGTCGCGGCCGTGTCGCCCCGGGACGTCGACGAGGGTGGCTCGCTGCCAGTCGAGCGCGTTGAACGCGTCGCTCGCGGACTCGGTGAGTCGCCGGGCCGGATCGACGCCCTCCTCGAAGTCGTTCAGGTCCATCGAGAAGAGCTCGGCCGGGCGATCCAGCGTGGAGGCGAGGAAGGCGATTCGTGAACCATCGGGGCTGATCGCATACCGCTCGACCATGCCGGTCTGTTCCGCCATCGCCTCCCGTGGCCAGTCCTCCAGGGGGGCCAGCGACTCGAACCAGTCCTCGGTCGGCTCGAAACGCTCGAGCCGCCACACGCTCGGATCGCCACGGTTGCTCCGGTAGACGAGGGTGCCGTCGGTGGGGTGTTCCCGCACGTCCCGGATCTCGAACTCACCCGTGACCAGTCCGGTGGGGGCATCCTCGCCGGGTTCCCAGGCCATGAGGTCCGACCAGCCCCCGGCCTCGCTGAGGAACCAGAGTCGCGAACCGTCCCGCGGCCAGTCCATCTCGTTGAAGGACCAGTTGATCCAGCCCGGATCGTGCAGGTGGTCGATGGTCCGGACGGGATCGCGTTCCGAGGCCGGCCGCTCCGCGCTCTCGGTCGGATCGTCCTCGCCCTCCTCGATGGTGGTCGCGACGACCGCCGTCGGATCGAGGGCCACGATCCAGCGATCCTTGTTGTCGAGGCTGCGAAGCATGATCGCGGCGAGCCCGCCGTCGGGATGCCAGTCGACCTGCATGATCGAGGCGGGGCGCGGATCGATCGGCGACGGCTCGCTCCCCGCGTCCGTCTCTCCGGTCGAGCCGGCCTGCCGCGCGAGGTCGGCGATTCGATCCGCGAGCGGTCCGGGCGAGTCCTCCTCCTCGTTCGTCGCGTCCCCGGGGGGCGAGTCGACCTGTTCCGCGAGCCATGCCTCGTTCTCCGCCCGGATCGACGCCATGCGATCGGCCCGTCGTTCGGGGAGGTCGTCGAGATCGACGTCGTGGGCCGTCGCGGTCTCGAGGTCGATGAGCACCAGCCGCTCCGCGGTCCGGTCCTGCGTGCCGACCTTGGGTCGAAGGCCGCGGCTCGTGACGTATCCGTCGTCGGTCACCCAGATCGCCATGTCGTCCCGCCTGGCATCGCCGCGACGTGCGGCGGCGACCTCGACCAGCATCCAGCGGCCGTTCGGCGACAGGTGCCGTCCGGTCTCCCGATCGCGGGGCGGGAGATACACGGGGCCGACGACGTCCTGCGTGTTCGCCGCCCGGTCCGCCTCCCGTCGGACCCGCGCGGCCTCTCGTCGCTCGGCGGCATCGCGCAGGGTCTCGAAGAGCCGTCGTTGATCCGCCGCCAGGCCCTCGGGGTCCTCCGGGGCCGCGGGGGGGTCGCCGAATCGGAGATCGACCGGTTCGACCGCCTCGCCGGTCTCGAGATCCATCACGATCAACTCGCCGCTTCGGTTCAGGACGAGTCGGCCGTCGACCTGCCACTGGACGGGGCGCTCCGACGCGCTGGTGCGGGTCATCCGTCGAAGCGTCCCATCCGACTCGAGCACGACCAGGTCGCCGTTGCGCGAGCCGGCCATGCGCGTGCGGTCCCGGTTCCAGAGTCCGTCCCGGACGAGGGAGAGCCTCTCCTCCGCCGAGAGGACCCGTGAATCGCCGGTCGAGGGATCGATCTCCAGCGTCTCTCGCTCCTCGGTCTCGCCGACCCGGCGATCGAAGACCAGTCGGCCGCCGGCCGTCCAGCGAGGCCGCTCCGGAAACGCCCCGAGCCAGGCGGGGTCCGCCATCGCGGTGGCGAGATCGAGCTTCGGAGGCTCGGCATGGATCGGCGATGCGACGATCGATCCGAGGGCGGCGGCGAGCAGGCTGGTGCGGGGGGTGGTCATGACGGTCTCCTCCACGCGGCTCGATGCCGCACCCGACACGGTATGCCTCGGACGCCGCGATCGTCGTCAACGGCCGAGCGTGGCGAGGGCCTCCTCGATCATCGAGGCGCCGTCGGGTCTTCCAAGGACCCGGGCGGCGATCCGGTGGTCCCGGTCGTCCGGCGCCAGTCCGGGTCGTCCCGCCATGCCGGTCACGAATCCTGCATGCACGAGCAGCACCGCTCGCGCGACTCGCCGGGGGTCGACGTCGCCGAGGCCGCCGATCTCGCACCAACTCGCAAGCTCGTCGAGGGTCGTCGGCTCCCTCGACTCGAGGCCGAGCCGTGCGATGTCGTGGAGGGGATCCCCGAGCGAGGTGGTCTGCCAGTCGAGCACCCGCGGGCCGACGGCATCGAAGACGACGTTGTCCCCGTGCAGGTCCCCGTGGACCACGCGTGGATCGATCGAGTCGTCGCCTGCGATGGTCTCGAAGCCCGCCTCGATCCGGGCCAGGAGCGGGAGCTGTTCCCGGGTCTCGGCCGGGAACCGATCGGACATGACGACGAGCCGGCGCTGGAACCGATCGGCGCGCCGGTGATGGGGACGGTGGCCGGGGGTGCCTCGGCCCCAGCGCGGGAGGTCGAGTCCGGCGACCCGGGGATCGCGCTCGCCCAGCGTCCAGGTCGGGGCCATGGCGCGGGCCAGCGTGCGGATCTCCTCGTTGGACAGCCCGGCGAGCGAGTCGCCCGGGTTTCCATCGACTCGTTCCGTCACGAGGACGCGGGTGCTCCCGAGGTCGTCCGATCCGGCGGCGACGAGTCGTGGGGCGATCCCGCCGAGCCGCGGTGCGAGCTCGGCGAGGACGGTCCGCTCCCGGTCGAAGCGATCGAGGTCGGCCCGCTCGTCGCAGACCTTGGCGACGAGCGACCGGCCCGCCGATCGGACGAGGTGGATCCGGCTCGTCGCGCCCGCGTGTCCGGTCCAGGGTTCGCAGGCATCGAGCGGCGAAGGCGCGAGGGTCGAGGCGATGAGGTCCTCGTCGTTCATCCGCCGCTGGCGATCCTCATGAGCTGGGCGGCCAGCCATGCGCCGTAGGTGCCCAGGGCGTAGCCCACGACCGCGAGCAGGACGCCGACCGGCGCGAGCCTCGGATCGAACGCCGCGGCGACCACCGGCGCACTGGCCGCCCCGCCGATGTTGGCCTGGCTTCCGACCGCCGCGAAGAAGATCGGGGCCCTCAGGAGCACCGTCGTTCCCAGCACGAAGACCGCCTGGATGGCGATCCACACGAGTCCGATCGCGAAGAGCCCGGGACGCTCGCCGATCGCGAGGAGGTCCATCTTGAGCCCGATGGTCGCGACAAGGAGGTAGAGGAACACGGAGGCGATCTTGCTGGCCCCCGCCGATTCGAGTCGGCGCACCGGCCGGGCGAAGGACAGGGCGACCCCGATCGTGGTGGAGATGACCACGAGCCAGAAGAACGCGCTGGTCAGGCTGAACCGGCCGCTCCAGGGGACCTCGGCCTCGAACCAGCCGGCGAGCCCGCCACCGAGCACCGTCGCGATGCCGGTGGCCATGAATCCAAGGGCCGCGATCGTCATGAGGTCGGTCGTCCGCGACGGCCTGGGTGGTGCGGTCTTCTCGATCTCGCGGAGGCGGGCGTCGAGCGCGTCGAGGGCCGTGCGATCCGCCCGGAGTCGGCGGTCGATCGCGAGGTTGGACCCGGCCATCCAGAGGAGGATCCCCATCCAGATGTTCGCGACGATCACGTCGACCGCGACCATCGCCGAGAAGAGATCGTCGCTCGGCTGGAAGACCTCCTTCATCGCGGCCTGGTTGGCACCGCCTCCGATCCAGGACCCGGCGACCGTCGAGAGCCCGCGCCAGACGGCGTCGGCGTCGGTCCCGCCCACGGTCCCGGGGGAGATCGAGCCGACCACGAGGACGGCGAGCGGCGCGCCGACCACCACCCCGACGGTGGCCGCGAGGAAGACGGCGATCATCTTGGGGCCGAGGCGGAGGATCCCCGGCAGGTCGGCGGTCATCGTCAGCATGACGAGGCAGGCCGGCAGGAGGTATCGGCTCGCCACGTGGTAGAGCCGGCCCCCGTCGTCGCCGACGAGGCCGAGCGTGGCGAGGAGCCCGGGGACGAAGTAGCAGAGCAGGAGGGCGGGGACCACCCGGTAGAACCGGCGAAACGCCGGGTGGTCGGTGGTCTGGAAGATGATCGCGAGGATCGAGAGAAGGATGCCGAGGACGATCGCGGGGTTCGTCACGAGGGCATCCGACGGCGCGGCGTCGGCGGCGAGGAGCAGCGTGGCGGGCGTCATGCCGCGGATGGTACCTCACCGGTCCGGGCCGCCGGTCGATCGGCGGGGGCGCTCGATCAGGGGCAGTCGCCCCACGCGATCAGGAACTCGCCGAAGTCCACCCCGTCCACCACGCCGTCGCCGTTGAGGTCGGCGCGGGCGTTGGCCTGGTTCCACACCAGGAGGAACAGTCCGAGGTCGGATCCGCCCACGAAGCCGTCGCCGTCGAAGTCGGCGAGGCAGACCGGCTCGCACTCGTCCGGTCGGCCGTCGCCGTCGTCGTCGAGCGAGATGCCGAGTTCGATGTCGCACGCGTCGAGCTGGCGGTTCTCGTTGCAGTCGTAGAGCGGCGGATCCCCGGCCGTCCCGGCCCGCATGATCCACTCGCCCGCGACCCCGAGGCCGCCGAGGCTGTAGCTGACGGTGATGTCCTCGAGCGACCCGCCGCGTCCGATGTACGAACGGCCCTCGAAGGGACCGAAGTCGACCACCGTCGGAAGGACGCTGGCCACGGGATCCACGTGCGCGGCGACGAAGAACGTCGTTCCGGCCGGACCCACGTCGATGGGATCGAAGTCGAAGCGGGTGAGGACCGGCTCCCCCTGGCCGGGAGCGTTGGGGCCCGCCGGCTCGAGGGTCGCGAGGGCGAGCGGCACCATGTCCGCGGGGCCACCATCCTGGTCGGGGTCCGCCATCAGGCCCACCTGCACGAGCGTGCCGAGGCCGAGGTCCCCGACGGCCACCTCGATGTGATCGATGACGCCGGCGCCGCTGCCGGGACCGACCTCGTACTGGACCGCCCACCAGGTGGGACCGGGGCCCGCGAAGCCGATCGTGTCGGAGACGATGCCGGTGTCGATCCGGTATTCGGGCACGCCGCCGAGCTGGCACGCGTCGATCACGCCGTCGGCGTCGCAGTCCTCGGCCGTCCCGTTCGCGATCTCGCAGGTGTCGATGATGCCGTTGCCGTCGCAGTCGAGGTCGGGATCGTCGCAGCTGTCGGGGATCCCGTTGTCGTCGCAGTCGGGGAGACCGTTGAAGGCGTCCTGGCACGCGTCCGGGATCCCGTCCTGGTTGCAGTCCTCCTCGAGACCGCAGGTGGTGT
>JAYZBK010000172.1:0-10535 GCA_036339295.1 Planctomycetota bacterium | reverse complement strand
GAACGACCGCACAGGTCGAGGGTCGTTCCCGGGAACGGGAACCCCCGGGAACGACCCACCCCGAACCACGCGAGCCCGGCTCGCACCGAACGACGGCGAACCACTCGCCCGACAGGAAGCGCCCCAGGCCCCCGATGAGATCCCGATGAGATCCGGACGAGATCCGAACGAAGCAGGCCCAGAGAAGAACCCGGCCATGAAGACACGCATCGCCATCCCGACCGTCGCGACCCCCGGCCTCGCCGGAATCCATCGCACCAGACGCAGGACCACCTGACCGGACCCATCGGCGGGGCGTGATCGTCGCGCTCCTTACCCAGACCCAATCCCAGACCCAGATCCAGATCCAGAACCAGGTCCAGACCGACTTCGATCACCAGACCCGACCCCGAACAACCAGTGCTCGAGCCGAACCGCTCGCCTCGACGCCCTTGAACGACACCCATCCCCTTCGTGGGGGGAACAGACTCGAACGATTCGAGAGGAGATTCACCATGAAGATCGCCAACACCCTGCCCATGATCGCCACCCTCGGCCTCGCGGCCGCCACCTCCGCCGACATCACCGGCGCCTACGTCGTCAGCTACTCGGTTACCACCGAGGACTTCGGCGGCACCGCCGTCAGCGTCAACGTCCAGGACCTCTACATGTCGTCCAACGACGCGGCGGACACGCTCCTCAACGTCTTCAACATGAACCTCGCCTCGACGGCGGAGGTCGACTACTTCCAGAGCGCGACCGGCGCCGGCTGGCTGCCCAACAACCTCGGCAGCATCTTCGACACCCCGGCCCTCCGCCTCGCCGACTCGTTCGTCACCATCGGTGGCTTCGCCCAAGACACGCTCTTTCCCGAGCAGGCTCCGGGCGCCGGCTCCGGCACCGGCCTCGACCCGAACTTCGGTGGCAACAGCGCCCTTCGACCCGGCGCCGACGCCGGCTGGTTCAACAGCAGCCCGCCGAGCCTCAACGGCCAGGTCGGCCAGGTCGCTGCCGCCGGCGGCGGACTCGGTCTCGGCGTCCTGATCGGCCGCTTCTCGTTCGACGGTGACTTCGACCTGATCGGCTCGACCCTCGAGGTCACCTGGAACCAGGGCATCGGTAGCCCGGGCGACCAGGCCGCCTTCACCGTGACGCCCGCTCCCGGTGCGATGGCCCTCCTCGGCCTCGCCGGACTCGCCGGACGTCGTCGACGCGGCTGAACCGCGTTCCAACCACCACCCAGCGCCGCCGCCGCCGGCGCCGGCCGGCGGCGGCGTTCTTCATCGAAGGGACCCCTTCTCGTCGTCGTGGACGACCGGGAATCTCGGACCATGGATTCCCGGTTCGTCGGGGCCGGGGAATGCCGTTCGATTGGATCGAATCGGACGTTTTGAGGGGACAGCATGCGATCGCGCAGCTACCCTCAGGGAAGCGGGGGCCTCGTCCAGAGGTTCATGTCAATCGATGAACGTCTCTCATGAAGACGTCGCGGGATTCAACCTGGAGCCACATGTGAAGACTCGAACCACTCTCGGCGCGCTCGTGCTCGGCGCCTGCGCCGGCCTGCTCGGCCAGATGTCCGCAAGCGCACTGCCCGGCGGCGATGGTGCCGCCGGTGGCATCGGCGCCGACGTCGCGGTCTGCGACATGCCGAGCATCTACCGCTGGGGAACCACGTCCGGCATCACCGGCTACTCGATCGGCACGACCAGCGTGAACCTCGGTGACGTGAACCTCGAGTGGTACGCGAACAACAACCGCCACCCCCGCATCCCGCAGAACCTCTTCCAGTGGGAGGACGGCCGCATCAAGCAGATCGGCCAGTCGTGGTGCAAGGACGGCTTCTGCGCCCTCCAGCTCAGCGGATGCGGCTCGTGCCAGCCCGCCGGCGGCGGCTGCCCGCAGCTGCTCGGCCCCGGTTGCGCCGACCCGTACTCCGACTCGCTGAACGGCGACCAGGGCGGACTCGCTCCGCGATCGCAGTGCAACGCCGCCACCGGCTGGTTCCAGTATCCGCCGACGGGACTTCCCAGCGCCGCCCCGACCATCGGACGCCGCCTCCAGGTCCTGCAGGCCGATCTCGCCCCCTCGAGCAACCCCGGCTCGCAGTACTACTGCGACTCGATCTACCTTCACAGGCAGGACGCCGAGGCCGGCAACCAGAACAACAACGCCTCGTACAAGCGTGTCACCGTCGGCACCCTCAACAGCAGCGGGTACCGGCTCAACACCTCGGGCTCGACCTCCATCGGCAAGCCGGGCATCTACGCCTGGGAGGACAACAGCAGCAGCGTCGTGATCCGACCGACCGACATCCCGAACGACGGCCGCGTGTTCGTCGCGAGCGACGTGGTCGACAACGGCAACGGCACCTTCCGCTACGAGTACGCGATCTACAACCTGACCTCGGACTACAACATCAACGGCTTCGAGGTCCCCGTCCCCGCGGGCGCCAACATCACCGGCATCGGCTTCCACGACACCGACAGCCACTCCGGCGAGCCGTACGACACCGGTGACTGGGCGTCCGGCGTCGTCGACGGTGCGGTGGTCTGGTCGACCGACGAGTACTCCTCGAACCCCGACGCCAACGCGATTCGCTGGGGAACGATGTACAACTTCTGGTTCACCTGCGACGCGGAGCCCGCCGAAGGCACCGTCGTCGCCGACGTGTTCCGGACGAACTCCACCGTCAACGTGCCGGACATGATCATCCCCGGTGCCGCCGCGAATCCCTTCGATCTCAACGACAGCGGCTGCGTCGACGGTGCCGACCTCGGCATCTTCGTCACCCAGTGGGGCCAGCCCGGCGGATTCGCCGACTTCAATGGCGATGGCTTCGTCAACGCGGCCGACCTCGGCCTGCTCATCGCCGCCTGGGGTTGTGGCTGATCCACCACCACGGACGGCCTTCCCGTCCACCGACCGACCCATCTCGAACCGGCAGCCGATCCTCGGCTGCCGGTTCTTCCTTTCGTCGGGGACCGGGGGATCGAGGCTCGCCGGGGTCGTTCCCCGATAATCCGCAGAGTCCGGAGAACCCACCGAGCCCGAATGCGTCGAAACAACGACGCAACAGTTCGTCCGCTTCGATTCCGGGGGTCTCCATCGATCAATTGGATGGTTTCCGCCGCTCGCCGGGGGTACTGTTGGATGGCGGTCGGGGCCTCGTCCCGACCACGATGCGATCCAGGACGATGAAGACCGGAGGCAGCTCGCCGTGACGAATTCCACCCGTACCGTCGCCATTCTCGGCCGATTCGCCGCACCCGCCTTCGTGGTCGCCGGAAGTGCGATCCTGGGCGCCCAAGCGGCCGGACAGTCGATGAGGCCCGCCGCCGATCGAACCGCCCGAGTGTTCGTCCAGGAAGCCGACGAGACGCTTCCGCCGATCGTCGAGGACCGCAGCCGGATCGACGCCTACGAACTCGCGACCCTCGACCTGCCCGCCGGACTCCCCTTCGGATTCTCGGTCGAGGTCCCCTTCGAGGGATCGATCGTCGACCTCGACCTCACCGCCCTCTCGATCCGCAGCGAGTCGTTCCGGCTGTTCGTCGACCATGGCGACGGCACCCTGGTCGACACGCCGGCGGAACTCCCCCGCACCTACCGAGGCGCCGCGAACGAACCCGGCTCGCTCGTCTCGGCGAGTCTCCTCGACGACGGACTCCACGCGATCGTGTACCGCGAGGACCGCTCCGAACTCGTCATCCAGCCCGCGAGCGCCTTCGGACTCGATCTCCCGGCGGGCACCCACGTGATCTACGACTCGGCCGCCGCCTCCGCGGAAGGGCACTGCGGGAACGGTCTCTTCGACCTTCCCGGCAACCCCGCCCCCGAGGGCCCGCCGCCGCCGTCCGGGGACGGCGGGATCGCGGGCGGCACCCTCGAGCTCGTCGAGCTCGGGATCGAGGCCGACTACGAGTTCTTCCAGCGGAACAGCAGCAGCGTCGCCACCACGCTCAACGACCTCGAGCTGGTGATGAACAACGTCGACACGATCTACAACCGCGACGTCAACATCGCGTACGAGCTGACCACCATCGTCATCCGCTCGGACTCGAACGATCCGTACACCTCGAGCACCATCGACGGACGGCTCAACCAGTTCGTGGGCGTCTGGGGATCCTCGCCCGAGAACGAGATCCTTCGCGATCACGCCCACATGTTCAGCGGTTTCAACTTCTCCGGCGGCACGATCGGCCTGGCCTACGTCGGCGTGATCTGCAACGCCTCCGCGTACTACGGGGTCAGCGAGAGCCGCTACACCGGCAACCTGACATTCCGCACCTCGCTCACGGCCCACGAACTCGGGCACAACTGGAGCAGCCAGCACTGCGACTCGAGCACGCCGTGCCACATCATGTGCTCGAGCAACGGCGGCTGCAACGGCATCTCCGGCAGCAACCTCAAGTTCGGCAACGCCGCCCAGAACCAGATCATCAACCACCGGAACAGTCGATCCTGCCTCATCGACCTGGGCGATCCCATCGTTCCGCCGTTCCTCGACCAGTTCGAGGCGAGCCCGAACAACCAGAACTGGATCCACCAGAACGGGGTGTCGGTGAACACGGTCGGCACCAACGAACCGAGCGGCACCCGCAGCCTCAACCTCGACGCCACCTCGGGCAACCTCTACGGCGACGACGAGATCCGGACCAACGAGGTGGTGCTCAACGTGCCGCAGGCGTTCGTGAGCTACTACTACCAGCACAAGGGCGTCGAGAACGGCGAGTCGCTCTTCGTCGAGTACCAGAACCAGGGCAACGACTGGGTCGTGATCGGCGAGCACGTCTCCGACGGCGTCGACATGACCGACTACGCGTTCGTCCAGATCGAGCTGCCGAACGCCGCCCGCTACAACGGCGTCCGCTTCCGCATCCGGGTCGACGTCAACCAGTCGAACGACGACTGGTTCGTCGACGACTTCTCCATCAGCGAGGGACCGACCTCGACCGTGGAGAACGACGAGTGCGACAGCCCGACCGCGATCACCTCGAGCACGACGGTCTTCTCGACCGAGGGCGCGACCTCGAGCGGCATCGACGACACCCTTTCCTGCTCCAGCAGCAGCGGCCCCGCGGTGGACGCCGACATCTGGTTCAGCTACGTGGCGACCTGCACCGGCCCGCTCGAGTTCTCCACCTGCGGCGCCGCGGACTTCGATGCGCGACTCAGCCTCTACCTGGCCGATTCGGGCTGCCCGAGTTCGGGCACGGCGCCGCTGGCGTGCAGCGACGACGACTGCGGCGACCAGCCGTTCGTGTCGACGTTCGGCATCGCCGGAGCCACCTACCTTCTCCGCATCGGCAGCTCGGACGGCTCGACCGGGTCGGGCATCCTCACGGTCGACTGCGGTGGGTTCCCCGCCCCGCCGAACGACGACTGCGACGGCGCCGAGACCGTGGCGACCGGCGTGACGCCGATCTCCACGCTGGGAGCCACCTCCAGCGGCATCGACTCCGCTCTCTTCTGCAGCAGCTCGTCGGGCCCCGCGGTCCAGGCCGACGTGTGGTTCCTCTACACCGCGGACTGCACCGGCGAGCTCTCGATCGCGACCTGCGGCGTCGACTTCGACAGCCGGGTCGACGTCTACCAGGCCGCTTCCGGATGCCCGTCGAGTGGCGACGGCCCGGTCGTCTGCGGTGACGACCTTGGATGCGGAGACGACGTGATCGTCACCACCCTCGCCCTCGAGGGGACCCAGTACCTCATCCGGATCGGAAGCCCGGACGGCACGACCGGAAGCGGGGATCTCCTGATCGCCTGCGAGCCGTTCGAGGAACCCTGCCCCGAGGATCTCAACGGCGACGGCGAGGTCAACGGCGCCGACCTCGGCCTCCTCCTCGGAGCCTGGGGCACCGCGGACGGAGACCTCAACGGGGACGGCGCCACCAACGGTGCCGACCTCGGCCTCATGCTCGGTGCCTGGGGCGGCTGCTGAGCGGCCATGGCTCGTCGCCCCGGCGACGATCGAACCATTGAACGAACGGGCGGGCGTGTCGACACGCCCGCCCGTTTCACCTGTTCGTGAAGGCATCCCGACCCGGAAGCATCAACGCGGCTTGCGGGTGGCCTGGATGGAGGGTCCCGGCGTGATGCTCGGCCCCGCCGTCGCCAGCAGGTCCTCGGCGTAGTTGGTCTCCTCCCGGCGTCGGGTGATCGGGCCGACCGGATCACCTCGCAGGAACTGGCGGATCAGCTGGTCGTCCTGCGAGAGACTCGCGACGCCGTCCTCGGGAACCGACCGAAGCTCGTCGAACTCCTCCCTCGTCCCGATGCGGAGGACGCGTCCCTTGTCGAGCATCACCATTCGATCGGCGATGGTGAACGCCGAGTCCATCTCGTGGGTCACCACGACGCTCGTCACGCCGAGCTTCCGGGTGAGGTCCACGATCAGCTGGTCGATCTCCGCGCTGGTCACCGGATCGAGTCCGGCGGAGGGCTCGTCGTAGAAGAGGATCACCGGATCGAGGGCCAGTGCCCGGGCGAGGCCCGCTCGCTTCTTCATGCCGCCGGAGATCTGTGCCGGCAGCTTGTCGGCATGCTCTCGAAGGCCGACCAGCTCGAGCTTGATCTTCACCTGGATGTCGATGATGGTCGGGTCGAGGTCGGTGTGCTCCTCGAGCGGCAGGGCCACGTTCTGGGCGAGCGTCATCGACTGGAAGAGGGCGCCGGACTGGAACAGGATGCCGAACTGGCGTCGAACCTCGTTCAGCCCCTCCTCGTCGAGCTGGTCGATCCGATGCCCGAGGAGCGTGATCGTCCCCTCGGTCGGGGGAAACGAACCGATGAGCATCCGCAGGAAGGTGCTCTTGCCGCAGCCGGATCCACCCATCACGACCAGCGTCTCGCCCCGGCGGATGTCGAGGTCGAGGCCATCGAGGACGACCTGGCTGCCGAAGACCTTGCGCAGGCCCCGGACCTCGATGATCGGCTCGCCGGGGGCGGGAAGATCGCTCACGCGTCCGGCCCCGGTTCGGTGTCGGCGGGCTGCTCGGTGGAGGACGTCCCCCCCGAACCAACCCCGGTACCGCCAAGCGTGAGCTTGTCGCCCTCCTCGGATTCGAGGGTGATGCGACGGACGCCGAAGAAGGACGAGAACTCGGGAACCCAGCCGGAGCTCAATTCGATCTCGCCGTCGATCGTCCCCGACTCGAATCGCACGCGAAGGGGCATCACGAGCGAGCCGTCCGGCGACTGGACCGGCTCACCGGACTCGTCGATCCGGACCTCGACGAACGAGCCGAAACGGCTGGTCGCCGTCTCGCGGAATCGGGAGATGTCCTCGTCGGTGAGACCGACCGAGGGGTCGAAGCGAGCCTTGACCGCGGCGTCGTCGGCATCGAAGACCGCCGTCATGGTCTGGTTCGGCGACTCCATGACGAACTTGATGGTGTCGACGAGGAAGACCCAGGCGAAGACGACCCCGCCGACCCACAGGATGGTGACCAGGAGCGAGACGAGCAATCCCGAGATGGCGACCCCTCGACCACGACGACGGCCCGGGCCCGTCACCGCGATGCCCACGGCGCCGAGCACGAGCCCGACGAGGGCGGCCCCGGGAATGCACACGAGCAACGAGAGCACCAGTGACGTGATCGCCACTCCGCTGTACGGAGGTTCCGGCGTCGATTCGATTCCGGCCACGTCGGCTTCGTGCATGGGGTGGGCTTCCTTGGGGTGCCGGCGAGTCTACTCGCCGCCGTCGGGGGTGACGGTCGGGGGCGACGCCGCCGGAGGGTCACCGGGCAGGCGGAGCGATCGACCACCCGGGCCGATCAGGTAGAGGCCCGCCAGCCGCGGGCGATAGACGATCGATTCGAGGGAGAACTCGTCGACCACCGGTGCCGGCAGGTCGAACCGGGCCGTGCCCGTCCAGATCGACCCGTCGGCGTCGTCGATCCGAAGGTCCACAAGCATCTCCGGCTGCCCCCCGTCGGACTCGACCTGGCGAGGACGTTCGACCGAGATCGACCACGGTTCCAGGCCCCCACCCTTCGTCTCCTGGACGAATCGCGAAAGCCCCGCCACGTGCGAGTCGGGCGAGAGGTCCAGCAACGACCGGATGCGAGGGGCGTCCGCCTCGGCACCCGCCTCGAAGACCAGCCGCACCTGCTCCTCCATCCGCTCCTCGAGGAGCTCGAGGACCCGGGTCCCGAGCATGTCCCAGGCCGACAGCCAGATGAACGTGGTGGCCGTGCCCAGCCCGAGCCCCCACAAGGCGTACCCCCTGCCACGAAGTCGCCCACGGCTCCGGACGATCCGCAGGTTCGCCACGAAGCCCATGATCATGGCGGCGAAGCCGACCCCGGGGCACAGGCCGGCGAGCCCGCAGGCGAAGGCGACGACGGCCATCCGGCTCGTCCGGCTCCCGCCCCGATCGGGGGGGAACGAGCCCGGCGAATCGGCGTCCTTCGATGAGCGGGGGCCCGGATCTGGGTCGTGCATGGCGACCGAGTGTAGCCCCGTCTAGTCTTCTCCTCATGCCCCCGCACCCCGACCCCCTCGACCCGACGGCCCGTCTCGACGGCCTGCGGACCGTCGTGATGGGCCTCGGGCGGTTCGGGGGAGGCGTCGCCGCGGCTCGACACCTCGCCGCCCGCGGCGCCGACGTCCTCGCGACGGATCTCGGATCCGCCGAGACGCTCGCCGGCGCGATCGCGGAACTCGAGGGCCTGCCGATCCGGTTTCGACTCGAGGGCCATGCGGTCGAGGACTTCGCCGACGCCGACCTCGTCGTCGTCAACCCCGCGGTCCCCCGTCCCTGGGACGACCCGTTCCTCGAGGCCGCGCGGGCGGGCGGCGCCCGCCTCCTCACGGAGATCCGGCTCGCGATCGCCCGACGGCCCGCCGCCAACCTGATCGGGATCACCGGAACCGCGGGAAAGAGCACCACGGCGGCCATGGTCCAGCACGCGCTCGAACAGGTGCTGCCGGATCTCGACGCCCACCTCTCCGGGAACATCGGCGGCTCCCTGCTCGACGACCCGCCGCCCCCTTCCTCCTCGCTGGTGCTCGAGTTGTCGAGCTTCATGCTGCACTGGACCAGCGGCGAAGGCGGCCGTCCCGAGGATCGGGTCACGCCTGGGGTCGCGGCCGTCACGAACCTCGCACCCAACCATCTCGACTGGCACGTGGACTTCGAGCACTACGCCCGATGCAAGCGATCGATCGCCTCGCCGAGTCCGATCTGCGCGTCACCGATCCTCGTCGAGAACGGGGCGGAGGCGTGTCCGGAGGACGCGGGATTCCGACTCCGCATCCCCGGGGACCACAACCGGTCGAATGCGGGGCTCGCCTGTCGGATCGCCCTCGCCCATGCGGCCGTCCGGGTCCCGGAACGATCCCGCGACGAGCTCGAGGCGGCGTTCCGGACGGCGCTCGAGTCGTTCCCTGGGCTCCCTCATCGACTCGAATCGCTCGGGGAGTTCCGAGGAGTCCATGCCTTCAACGACTCGAAGTCGACCACGCCGGAGGCGACCGCGCTCGCGGTCGCCTCGTTCGACGACGCTTCGCGGGTGCACCTCATCGTGGGGGGCTACGACAAGGGCGTCGATCTCGCCGGTCTCACGGCGCTCGCGTCGAAGGTGGCCGCTCTCCACGGGATCGGCGCGACCGGCCCCCGGATCGCGAAGGATGTCGGTCGGGTCCACCACGACCTCGGCGCCGCCGTCCGATCGATCATGGCGGAGGCCCGCGCGGGCGACGTCATCCTTCTCAGCCCGGGCTGCGCGAGCTGGGACCAGTTCGACAACTTCGAGGCTCGTGGGTCGGCGTTCCGGGAGGCGCTCGACGGACTCGCCGGGGACTGAGGTCGCCGCTCGGCCCGTCAGCCCTGCCCGGCGGCGAGGAGAAGCACGACGACGTGCACCTCGATCGCCCGTCCCTCCCCGACCGCGTCGACCTTCTCGTGGGTCTTTCCCTTGAGGTTGATCACGTCGATCGGGGCACCGAGGAGTTCGGCCAGGCGTCCCCTCATCTCGGCCTTGCGCGGACCGATCTTCGGTCGTTCGAGGATCACCGTGGCATCGAGGTTGCCGATCCGGTAGCCGCTCTCCGCGACCAGCCGCACCGCCTCCGCGAGGAAGATCGTCGAATCGGCGTTGTCCCATTCGGGGGCGGAATCGGGGAAGAGCTGGCCGATGTCCTCGCGGCCCAGCGCCCCGAGGAGGGCATCCGTCACCGCGTGGAGCAGGGCGTCGCCGTCGGAGTGGCCCACCGGCCCCCGATCATGGTCGAAGCCGACTCCACCGAGCACGAAGGGCCTCCCAGGGCCGTCCGGGGTCACCGGCTCGAGCCGGTGGAGGTCGTAGCCGTGGCCGATCCGGATCGCAGGGGCGGCATCGGAGGGGTTCATGGCGAGGACTGTAGCACCCGAGCACCGTCGGTCGGCTTCCAGCCGACCTCTCCCGGGGCCCGCCCGGGCCCGGGGGAACTGGTTCTCGCTCACGCGGTCGCCCGTCGAGGACCGATACACGGCCCGGGGGCCGGTCCGCGCGGACCGACCCACCGCCCACCGTCAGCCCCCGGACTTCCAGCATGCGATCCAGGTC
>JAYZBK010000171.1:0-20131 GCA_036339295.1 Planctomycetota bacterium | reverse complement strand
CTCGACCGTGCTGGCCGCCTCGGCGATCCAGGCCGCGGTCGACCGGGTCGGCCGCGAACGCGTCCACTTCCTCTGCTTCGAGGAGAACCGGTTCATCCTCGACGCGATGGACCTGGTGCCGCGCGAGAACGTGATCACCATCCGCACCTCCGGCCTCGTGGGCACGGTGATCGCCGCCGCCCGCGTGCTGCGTCGAATCCGGGCCATGCGGTTCGACGCCGCGATCGATCTCGAGTTCTTCGCCCGGTCGACCGCGGCGATCGCCTACCTCACGGGGGCGAGGAAGCGGATCGGACTGCACGCCGGGCCCGACGAGGGCCCGTGGCGAGGGGACCTGATGACCCATCGCCTGCGGTACAACCCGCACCTTCACACCAGCCGGCTGTTCCGCCTGCAGGTCGAGGCGCTGGATGCCGATCCCACTGCGCTGCCGACCTTCGACCTCGTTCCGCCCGCGGCCGACGAGCCGACGCCCCCGATCGTCGCGAGCGAGGACGAGACGGCCGAGGTCCGTCGGATCCTCGACGAGATCTCCGGAGCGACGGTCCGGACCGGTCCACTCGTGCTGCTCAACGCCAACTGCAGCGACCTCCTGCCGCTTCGGGCCTGGCCGCGCGACCGGTACGTCGAACTGGGCCGACGCCTGCTCGCCCACGATCCGTCGCTTCGCATCGGCTTCACCGGCGCTCCCGCCGAGGCACCCGGAGCCGAGACGCTCGTCCGCGAGATCGGCGACGAACGCTGCTTCCTGCTCGCCGGCCGGACGACGCTTCGGCAGCTCATCGTGCTCTACGGTCTCGCGGACCTGCTGGTCACCAACGACTCCGGGCCGGCGCACTTCGCGTCGCTGACGACGATCGACGTGGTCACGCTGTTCGGTCCCGAGCATCCCAGCCTCTTCGCGGCCCGCGGCCCGCGGAACCACGTCCTCCATGCCGGCCTCGCCTGCAGCCCCTGCGTGAGTGCGCTCAACAACCGCACCACGCCCTGCCGGGACAACAAGTGCATGCAGGCCATCTCGGTCGACGAGGTGTTCGAGACCGCGGTGCGGGTGCTCGACGCCCGGGCCCGGGGCGATCGACCGCTTCCGGTGGTGGAGATCGAGACCTCGCCCCTCGAGGTCGGCCGGCCGGCGCCCGCTCGATGACGAACGCCGGCCGGATCCTGCTCGCGGCCCTGGTCGGCGGCACGCTTCTCCGAGTCGTGATGGGGTCGATGCTGGGGCTCGGGATCGACGAGCAGTACGTCCTCGCGGTGGCCCGCGACTTCCAGTGGTCGTTCCTCGATCACCCGCCGCTCGGATTCTGGATGGGAACGCTGGCCTGGAAGATCGGCGGCTCGATCGAACCGATCGCGATGCGCTGGCCGTTCATCCTCCTCGCGATCGTCACGACCCTGCTGATCTTTCGATTCACGAGCCGCCTCTTCGGGCCCGCGGCGGCCGCGTGGGCGGCGGTCGTCTTCAATCTCGCCCCGCTCTTCGCGATCGTCGGTGGTTCGTGGATCATGCCGGACGGGCCGTTGCTCGCGGCGGCGATGGGCAGTGCGTGCTGCCTCGTGCCGATCATCCTCGAGTCGCCCGAACGACCGGTCCGTGGCGGTCGGGCGTGGGGGCTCTGGCTCGCGGCGGGGGGGTTGCTCGGACTCGCCCTTCTCGCCAAGTACCTCGCCGTCTTCTATGCGATCGGCGTCGTGGTCTTCGTCGCCAGCGTGCCGGGCGTCCGTCGGTGGCTCCGGCATCCCGCGCCGTACGTCGGCTGCCTGCTCGGACTGGCGGTGTTCTCCCCGGTCCTGATCTGGAACGCCCAGAACGACTGGGCGTCCTTCGCGTTCCAGGGTGGACGCGCGACGAACCAGGGTGGCATGAAGCCCCTGTTCGTCGTGCAGATGGTCTTCGGTGCCGCCCTCTACCTCGCTCCCTGGATCTGGTGGCCGATGGTCGCGGAAGGCGTCAAGGCCGCCCGACCGGGCCGGGCCGACCGGGGAGCATGGTTCTGCCTCTGCGTCGCCGTGCCGACGATCCTCGCCTTGACGATCATCCCCCTCTGGGGGAAGCGTGGTCTCCCGCACTGGCCCGCCGTCGGTTTCCTGTTCCTGCTGCCGATCCTCGGGCGGGCGACCGCCATGGCCCTCGCCGAGGGCGGGCGGCCTCGGCGGATCGTCGCGGGCTGGCTCTGGTTCTCCACGATCGCCCTGCCGGTCGTGGCGGTGGCACTCCTCCTGCACGCCCGATTCGGCATCGCGACGCCGCTCATCCCGGAGGAGGCGAGGGCGAAGGATCCCACGCTCGATTCGATCCCGTGGACGCCGCTTCGTTCGATCCTGATCGAGGGGGGCGTCGAGCCGGGCGCGCCCGACGTCGTCCTGGCCGCCGGTCATTGGATCGAGGGTGGGCGAGCGGGCGCCGCACTGGGGAACGACTGGCCGCTCATCGTCGCGGACGGCAACGCGCACCACTTCCCGTTCCTCCACGATCGGGAGGACTTCGTCGGCGACGACGTCGTCTTCGTCGGGACCCTCGACCGGGTCGAGGCGACGACCGACCGCTACGCCGATCGTTTCGACGGCTTCGAGGAGCTGGGACGCGTCGATCTCGAACGAGGAGGCGAGGTCGTCATGACGCTCGTCGCGACGCGAGGCCGCGTTTTGCGATCACCCCTGCCGCCGCTGGCCGACTGAGCGGGCCCGTTCCCGGATCGCGGCCGCGACCTCCGGGGCCGCGGGCCCGGCCTGCCGGTCGACCATGCATCGCCAGACCAGGTCGAGGAGCCGCGTCCCGAGCAGTCGCCCGACGACGAGGCTCCCGACGAACGAACCGAGGGCGGCCCCGACGAGCACGTCGCTCGGCCAGTGGTTGCCGAATCGGATCCGCGCGATTCCCACGACGACGGTGAGCCCGATGCCGAGCCAGCGAAGCCGGGGCTGGACGATCGCCATCCACGCCGCCAGGACGGCGGCGGCGGCGGTGTGGCTGCTCGGCATCGAGGCGCACTGCGACCAGCTCATGGTGGTCTCGGCGGTGGTGAACCAGCCGTAGAACTCGTCGGGGGATCCGAATGGCGGTCGCACGCGGCCGATCACCGTCTTCATCGTGTTGGCGACCAGCACCGTGACGAGGGCCGCGAGGCCGAGGTCCAGCAACGTGCGACGGATCGCGGGAGGCTCGACCTGCCAGACGATCACGCCCACCAGCAGGAGCACCCCGAACTGTCCGAACTGCTGGAAGGCCCGGAGCTCCTGGTCGACATCGCCGGGCATGTCGATCACGCCGGCGGCCATCGCGGCGAGTTCGTCGACGAGGCCGACGGGAATCGCGACGGCCAGCAGCACGAGGATGGTGATCCACGGGACGCGTCCGACGCGGAGGTCCGACAGGGCGGACGTCGGTGGCGCGCTGGTCGGGTGGTCGGTCATCGGAATCCGGGGAGGGGGCGGTGGTGCCCGTGGATCATCGCACAGTCGGCCTGGCGATGCGGAATCGGGGCCTCGGAGCCGCCGAGCCGTCAATGGGGTGGATTCCCCCCGAACGAGCAGGGGACCTCGGGCGTCTTGGTCTCCGGCCAGACGATTCCTTCTTTCCCTTCCAACGAGGCAATGCCATGAACAACGACACCAACACCACGGACGACGCCGGCCACGAATGCTGCAGAGGCACGAAGGGCGGCACGGAAGCCACGACGACCACCACCGGCGTCACGACCACCGCCCGCACGAGGACGAACAGCGGACCGTCCGCCATCGACCGTCTCGACGTGGAGGGCTGGAGCGCCTTCAACGCCCTCCCCAACTTCAGCCAGGCGACGGACCCGACCTACGCGATCCTGCGCGAGGCCGGTTACCAGCCGGTCTCGATCGCCACCTTCCGCGTTCGGGACCTGAGGACTCGTGCGGAGGACTACGAGACCACCGGCCGCACGGACGAGGAGCTCGTCTCGCTCTGCGAACGATGCTGCACGACACCCGACGGCGATCCCGTCGAGTCCAGGCACGGCCGGGTCGGCCACGGTGGGGACACCCAGGTCTGGGTCTCGTACTTCCAGAACCAGTCAGGAGACGGCTACGTGCACGTCGACCGGTCGGGCTACGACCAGTCCGTCGTGACGCGGTACTTCGGCAAGGGGTGCTGCACCAACTGAGCCCTTCCGGGCAGACTTGCCGAGCCGCCGGCCCCCCTTTCCCGAGGGGGGCCGTTCTCATGCGCGGATGCGTCGCCGGATCAGGCCGCCGGCGTCCAGGCGTCGCAACCCCCGGTCGGGGCGACCGAGAGGTGGATCTCCGCGTTGCGCGGGGCCGAGCAGCGGCTCGTGGTCGCCGGGGCGGCCTCGGGGTTCACGCGGATCTGCACCAACTGTTCGCTGGGAACGCCGCTGCCGAAGTGGTCGCAGCTTCCACACTGTCCATGCGATGCGTCGCTCATGGGAGCCTCCTGGGAATGCCTTGGATGCTTCCATTCTTGGTTGCCGCCATGTCGAAGCGAGCCGATTCCCTCGAACTCCCGCAGTTGAGGCGCGTTCTCAGGACCCTCGCCCGGCCGACGAGGTTCGCGGACCGAATCCGGTCGGTCCCGCGTCCTGCAAGGGGGATCGGTCCGCGAGCCCGGACGATCGCATCATCGCCCGCGCCCGGGTGGTGGGGAGCACGGCCGTGAACACGAAGCTCGCCCTGTGGCGCCGCCGGTCGGTACGGCCGGGGACCCGCCTTGAGGCTTCCTACTGGACCTGGTTTGCGGTTTTCCGCATCCAGAGCCGGTGACATCCACGAATCCGGACATGCGGATCGCGAACCCGCTTCGATCTTCGGGCCTCCGTCTGGATCGCGAGGCCCGAATCCCCTCCCAGGCCGGCGAGGCGACCCACGGATGCCCAACCTGCAGACCATCACCGACGCACTCCTCGGTCCCCGTGCCGACGCCTGGGTCGCCCGTGCGACCGTCTGGACGGCCTTGATCGGGTTCCTCGCGCACCTTCTCCTGTGGGCCCTGCTTGCGAGCGGCTTCTGGTCGTTCGGCCGCGAGAACGTCCTGCTCCAGTCGCCGTTGCTCGCCCTCTACACCCCCTTCTCGATCCTCCTCGCCTACGAGGTCTTCCAGCTCATCCGGGTCATTCCGGAATCGTTCTCCGCCTCGATCGGGAAGCAGTTGGTTGTCATCACCCTGATCGTCGCCCGGGAGAGCCTCGTCTACCTCGCGGGACTCTCCGCCGCCGACTTCGAGGCGATCGGTCCGTGGATCCTGCCCCTGCTGGTCAAGGGCGCCGCCTTCGTGACCCTGCTCACCGTCTCCCTGGCGATCGGCCTGGAAGGCGCGAGGCGGACTTCGGCCACGACGAAGTCGCCCGAGACCCGTCGATACGTCGCCATCAAGCAGGGGATGTCGGTCGGACTCCTCGGTGTCTTCCTCGTGATGGCGCTCTCGTCCGTCGGTTCATGGACCGCGGACGCCGTTCGGGGAGACGAGACGGTCGACTCCTCCGTCTTCTTCGGCGACTTCTTCACGATCCTCGTGCTCGTGGACATCTTCATCCTGTTGATGTCCTATCAGTACACCCACCGGTTCAGCGTTCTCGCCCGGAACACGGGGTTCGTGCTCGCGACGGTGATCATGCGGATCGCGCTCGAAGCGCCGATCTACGCGGATTCCATCCTCTTCGTGATCGCGGCGGTCGTCGGCTTCCTGGTGCTCTGGATCACCAATCGCCTCGATTCCGGGCCGGACGATGGGCGAGGGCAGTTCGAGCAGTCCTCGGGCCAGGCCGGCTGATTCCGCCCTCGGTGCCGACGTCTCTTCGTGCGGTGTCGCGTCGAATCTTCGAACGGTGAGGGTGGGATTCGAACCCACGGTGACCCGAAGGCCACGCCGGTTTTCAAGACCGGTGCGTTCAACCGCTCCGCCACCTCACCCGGGTCTCGGCGGGAAACCGGGTCGCCGCCGGTCGCCATGGTACGGGACCGCCTCCGAGCGTCCCCTCGGGCCTGATCGCGGTCCCGGGACGGCGTCCGTGGGGACCAGCCGTCCAGAACGACATCGCCGCCGCCCGATCCATGGGCGGCGGCGGTGTCGGTCTTGTCCGCGTGGTCCCGGGCCAGCCGGCGGGTCCGCCGGAAGGGCTCGAATGCTCGGAACCGAGGAGTTTCCTGTATGTCCGAAAAGCCATTCGCGGGTTACCGGCGACCGGTTCTGGGGAATCCACCCCATACGACCCCCGTTCTCGAGCCCGAAACGGCATTCAGAGCAGAAGATCCGCCCTCGCCTCGAGAATGCTGTCGGGATCGAGCAACTTGGCCACGAGCCCCGTCCAGCCGGTCTGGTGCATCGCCCCGCACCCTCGTCCGGTGTCGCCGCAGAAGTACTCGTGGAACGGGAGATGATCCCGCCACGCCGGTTGGAGGTATCGCTCGTCCGGCCCGAAGATCGGTCGGCCGCCGTCTTCGCCCGGCAGGAAGAGCGAGACCAGCCTTCGCCGGAGGAGGTCGGCCGCCTCGAGGATCGTGACCAGGCGACCGCTCCCGTACGGGACCTCGATCCGGAAGTCGTCGCCGTAGTAGTGGTGGAACTTGAGCATCGACTCGAGCAGCAGGACGTTCACCGGGAACCACACCGGGCCGCGCCAGTTGGAGTTCCCGCCGAAGAGCGTCGTCCGACTCTCCGCCGGCTCGTAGTCGACGCGGACCTCGCGGCCCGAGAAGTTCATCCGGAACGGATTCTCGAGGTGCTCGCGACTCACCGACCGGATGCCGTGCGGGGAGAGCATCCGGTCCTCGTCGAACGCCACCTTGAGGAGGCACTTCATGCGGTGTCCGCGGAGGAGCGAGAGCAGTCGACGTTCGCCCGAACCCGCCACGGACCATCGGCTCACGAGTCCGGCGAGTTCCGGCCGACTCTCCATGGTGTGCTCCACCACCTCGCCGAAGGTCGGCAGCTGGCGAAGGAGATCGGGTTCGATCGTCTCGACCGCGAGAAGGGGGATCAGGCCGACGAGGGAGTAGATCCGCATCGGGTGCGGTCGGCCCTCCGGATCGACGAGGCAGTCGAAGTAGAACTCCTCCCGCTCGTCCCAGAGGCCGACGCCCGAGCCCGCGATCGACGTCATCGCCTTCGCGATCTCGAGGAAGTGCAGGAAGAACTTGATCGCCAGGTCCTCGTAGACGCGATCGTGCCGCGCCAGCTCGAGGGCGATCCTCATCATCTTCAGGGCGAACGTCGCCACCCAGCTCGTCGCATCGGACTGCTGGAGTCGCCAGCCGTCCGGCAGGGGGGCGCTCCGATCGAAGGCGCCGATGTTGTCGAGTCCGAGGAAGCCGCCCTCGAAGATGTTGTGGCCTTCGGCATCCTTGCGATTCACCCACCAGGTGAAGTTCATGAGCAGTCGATGGAAGATCGTCTTCAGGAAGTCGAGATCGCCGTCGCCGCCCCCGGCGTGCCGCTCGATCTGGAAGGTCCGCCAGGCCGCCCACGCATGCACCGGAGGGTTGACGTCGCCGAACGCCCACTCGTAGGCCGGGAGCTCGCCGTTGGGATGCATGTACCGGTCGTTCACGAAGAGCCGGAGCTGGTGCTTGGCGAATTCGGGGTCGATCGTCGCGAAGGTCACGGCCTGGAACGCCGAGTCCCACGTCGCGTACCACGGGTATTCCCAGGCGTCGGGCATCGAGATCACGTCGTGGTTGCGGATGTGACGCCACTCGTGGTTTCGCCCGTTCTTGTGTCCGCGGGGCGGCGGTGGCTGCCCCGGATCGCCGTCGAGCCACCGTGCGACGTCGTAGCCGTAGTACTGGCAGCTCCAGATCATGCCCGCGTAGCCCTGGCGATGGACACGGCGTGCCTCGTCGTCGTCGCACTTCGCCTCGTGCGCGGCATGGAACTCGTCGCACTCCGCCCGCCGTCGATCGACCACGTCGTCGAAGTCGCGGAAGTCGACGGGGCTCTCCGCGCGGCACATGCGGACGCGGATCACCGTCTCGCCCCCGGGCTCGATCGTCCGGACGTGGTGCAGCCCGACCTTCGTACCGACCTGCCCGGCCGACACCGCATCGGTTCGACCATCGACGACGGCGTCGTTGATCGCGTCCTTGGGGTGGTCGGTGGTCGCTTCGGAGCCGAAGACCCGCGGGAAGTTGGTCTCGTTCTCGCAGAAGAGGCACGCCGGCGTGCCGTCGCTCTTGAGCCGGTGGTCCCCCAGTTCGGGGTGCGAGGCGAGGATGGTGCCGTCGTTCGAGTCGATCCTCATCCCCGGGCGCGGCGCGTCGTCGTCCGACCACGACCAGGTGTTGCGGAACCAGGCCTGCGGGACGACGTGGATCGTCGCCGCCTCGGGTCCGGCATTGACGATGCGGATCCGCATCAGGATGTCCTCGGGCGAGGCCTTCGCGTACTCCACGTGCACGTCGAACCAGCGGTTCTCGTCGAAGACGCCGGTGTCGACGAGCTCGTACTCCGGCTCGTCGACGCCTCGGCGGGCGTTGGTCTCCACCAGGTCCTCGTACGGGAACGCGGCCTGCGGATACCGGTAGAGCATCCGGAGGTACGAGCCGGTCGGCGCAGCGTCCTCGTACCAGTACGCCTCCTTCACGTCCTCGCCGTGGTTCCCCTGCGCATTGGTGAGGCCGAAGAGCCGTTCCTTGAGGATCGGGTCGTTCCCGTTCCACAACGCCACCGAGAGGCAGAGTCGAGCCTCCCGATCGCAGAGGCCCGCGAGTCCGTCCTCGCCCCATCGATACGCCCGGCTTCGGGCATGGTCGTGCGGGAACGAATCCCACGCCGACCCGTCGGGCGAGTAGTCCTCCCGAACCGTGCCCCACTGGCGTTCGCTGAGCCACGGTCCCCACTTCCGCCAGGCGCGATGGGCGCCGTCGGTCCGGCGGATGCGTCGGCGTTCCTCGTCGCGGAGCGGGGGTGCGTCGGGATCGGAACTCGTCATGGATCGCAGCGTAGTCGCCGGCTCATGCGAACGCCGATTCCCCGAGCGAGCCCGGTCGAGCCAGCTCGAAGCCCGCGAGGAGTTCGCCGACGCTCCACGCCTGCGAGAGGCAGCCGCCCGCCCGGTGGGGGGCGTCGCCGTCGTGGACCTCGGCGACGCCGTGGAGTCCTCGTCGCGAGACCTCCGGGGTGAAGGCGGCGAGGATCCTTGCGATCGCGGCCGGATCGTCGTGGACCCGCCGGTGGGTGCGGAGGTAGGGGCCGATCAGCCATGGCCAGCTCGTTCCCATGTGGTACGCGGCGTCCCGGCTCGCCTGGTCGCCCTCGTATCGCGGCTGGTAGCGGGTGTCCGCGGGAGCCAGCGAGCGCAGCCCGACGGGGACCAGCAGCGACCGCTCGCAGGTCCCGAGCACCGACGCCGCCCGTTCACCGGTCACCGGTGGGTGCGCGCAGCCGGTCGCGAGGAGCTGGTTCGGTCGCAGCGAGCCGTCGAGTCCGTGGGGCCCGTCGATCACGTCGGCGAGGTAGCCGTGGTCGGGCATCCAGAACCGCTCGAAGGAGGTCGCGATCCGATCGGCCCGGGCGTCGAAGGGGCGGCCGTCCATGCCGAGGGCGGTCGCGAAGAGGACGCGCCAGCGGAGGGCCGAATGCAGGAGGCCGTTTAGCTCGACCGCCTTGCCGCGCCGCGGGGTCACGACCTCGCCGTCGATCCGGGCGTCCATCCAGGTGAGCTGGAGACCGTCCTCGCCCTGGGTGAGCAGGCCGTCCTCGGGGTCGATGCGGATCCCGTGCAGCGTCCCGTCGACCGGGGCGCCGAGGATGCGGTCGACCGTCGGCAGCACCGATTCGAGGAAGGGGTTCGAGTCCTCGATCCCGCCCGCCCGCCACGTGCGGCCGACCGCCTCGACGAAGAGCAGCGAGGCATCGGCCGTGTTGTACTCCGGGGGCGAACCGGACCCGGGAAATCGATTGGGAAGGAGCCCGTCGCGTTCGAACCGGGCGAAGGTCGCGAGGATCTCGCGGGCGATGTCGGCCCGACCGGTCGCGAGACAGAGGCCGGGGAGGGCGATCATGGTGTCGCGGCCCCAGTCCGCGAACCACGGGTAGCCCGCGATGATCGAGGCGCCTTCACCCGACTCGTTGTGCCGATCCTTCGGCCGGGGACGGGTCACGACGAATCGATCGGCTTCGGCGACCAGGACCCGGCGAAGCGGGGACGCGCCCTCCGCATCGGCCCCCGCGGTCGCCAGCAGGTCCGCGTGTCGTCGACGTTCATTCTCGAAGGGGTCGTCCGCCCGGAGGTCCGCGTCGACCGAACCGACGGCAGCGACCTCGATCCGAAGCACGTCACCGGCCCTCAGGTTCGCTCGAATCTCGGCGAGCAACAGGTGGTCGTCCCGATCGTCGTAGCCGCGTCGGGCCTCGGTCTCCAACCGGTATCCGCGGTACCAGGGATGGGGGTCGTCGGCCGACGCCTCGTGGAAGGCGCCCCCCGAGACGCGGATCGCGAGGGGCGTCGAGCCCGGATCCCCGGATCCGACGGGCAGCTCCAGGCGGCATTCGTCGACGCCTTGCCGCACGGTCGTGGGGGTCCAGTCGGATCCCGGCGCGAGGGTGTCGGCGAGGCGGTTCGAACCGATCGCCTTCACCGCGAGTTCGATCGGGCGATCGGTCGCGTCGACCCGGTACTCCGCGACCACGACGTCGAGTCCGTGCGGCATGACGAGTCGTCGGGTGAGCCGGGTCCGACCGACGAGCCAGGTGTGCTCCACCGTTCCGTCCGCCACCCGGCATCGCACGAGGTGGCGATGGCCGAAGCCGGCCAGCCCGGTCGAGGCCCAGACCTCGCTCGTGAGTCCGCAGTCGCGTTCGGAGGCGTCCTCGTCCGGCGCCTGGTCGGTCGCCGACCGGGTGTCGTCGTTCCAGAAGGAGACGAGGCGTTCGTCGAGCTTGGCGAGCAGCACGTGTCGGGTGTCGGGTGGATCGACCGCGGCGGCGAGGAACGCGTGGTACCGCCGATCGAGGGTCCCCGCGACGGAGCCGCAGGCGTAGCTCCCCCGTCCGTTCGTCAGCAGCCACTCGCGGGCGCGGGACTCGACGTCGTCCGCGCAGATCGCGGGGCCGAGGTCGAGCAGCGGCCGATCGGCATGCTCGGAAGTCGCATCGGGAGCATGAAGCTGGTCGGGGCCTGGCATCTCGGGTCCTTCCCTCGTTCAGTCGACCATGCGTCCATCGGAGTCGAGCTCCAGCCGGTCGTGGGGGCGATCCAGGTCGCGGTCGTCGTGGGTCACCAGGAGCGTTCCCACCCCGGCGTCCCGCAGCGCGTCGAGCGAGGCGGTGCGCACTCGATCGTGAAGGGTCCGGTCGAGGCCGGAGAACGGCTCGTCGAGAAGGGCGACGGCCGGACGCCGGGCCAGCAGTCGGGCGAGGCAGATCCGCGCCCGTTCTCCGCCGGAGAGCTTCGAGGCGAGCGTCGTCGCGAGGTCGGACGCGTCGGTCGCGTCGAGGGCCTCTTCGACCCGCTGTCCGCGTTCGGTTCTCGAGAGGCGGAGCCCGGAGATCGCCATCCGCACGTTCTCCCGCGCGTCGAGGTGGTCGTAGAGCGGGAGGTGCTGCTCCAGCAGCCCGACGGAGCGTCGGCCCGCGGGGATGCGGTCGACGTCCCGGCCCTCCACGACGATCGAGCCGTCCTCCGTCGCGTCGAGCCCGGCGAGGCATCGAAGGAGCGTGCTCTTCCCGCAGCCGGAGGGCCCCACCAGGGCGACGAGTCCGGCCGGGGGAAGGACGAGATCCACCGGCCCGACGCCGCGGCCGTTCGCATGTCGACGGACCACGCCGGCCACCACGAGGGCGGGCGGGGGATCGTGATCGACGTCAGCTGACCTGGTCACGTTCGGAACGTCGACGACGCAGTTCCGCGTCGATGAACGGTTGCAGGGCGCCGTCGAGGACCGTCTGCGGGTTCCCGGCCTCGTGGCCGGTCCGGTGATCCTTGACCCGGTTGTCGTAGAGGACGTACGAGCGGATCTGGGTGCCCCAGCCTCGGTCGACCTTGCCGCCGGTGGCGGCGTCGAGTTCCGCCTGCCGCTTCTCCTCCTCGAGCTGCTCGAGCTTCGCGGTGAGCACCTGCATCGCCTGCCGCTTGTTCTGCGGCTGGTCGCGATAGGTGGACGCGACGACCATGATCCCCGTCGGCTTGTGCACGATCCGCACCGCGGACGCGACCTTGTTGACGTTCTGGCCGCCGGGACCGCTCGATCGGGCGAACGCGGTGATCTCGAGGTCGTTCTCGGGGATCTGGAGGTCGGTCTCCTCGAATTCCGGCGTGACGTCGACCGTGACGAAGCTCGTCTGTCGCTTGCCCTGGGCGTTGAAGGGACTGACTCGGGCGAGCCGGTGCGTGCCGCGTTCGCAGTTCATGTAGCCGAACGCGTACGGCCCCTTCACGTGGTAGGAGACCTCGCTGACCCCGACCTCGGTGCCGTGGGTCCGGCTCAGCTCCTCGATCTTCCAGCCCTGCTGCTCCCAGTAGTACAGGTACATGCGGTCGACCATCTCGGCGAAGTCGTCGGCGTCGTTGCCGCCGTCGCCGGCCTGGATCGCCACGAAGCAGTTCCGATGGTCGTGCGTCCCCGACAGCAGCGACTGGAGCTCGACCTTCTCCATGCCCTGTTCGACCTGGAAGAGCTGCTCGTCCGCCTCCTCGAGGAGTTCGCGGTCGTCGGCCTCCTTGGCCAGCTCGAGCCCGACCTTGGCCTCCTCGAGCTGCTCCATCACCTCCTCGAGCGGATCGATCTGGGCCTTGATCAGCTTGAATTCGGCGATGACCTTCTGCGCGGCGTCCTGGTCGTTCCAGAAGCCGTCCGCGTTCATGTCCGCCTGGAGGGACTCTCGTCGGGATGACTTGCCAACGTAGTCAAAGAGAGTCACGGATGGTCAAGATCCGCGCCTCGAGTTCCTCGACGAGCGAGGCATGGGTTTCGTAGTGCATGGACGGATGGTACCAGCGGCGAGGCGTGGGGGCCGGCCTTCACGACCCGCGGAGTCGGGTGGCGACGTCGACCAGGTCCTCGACCACGGCCGCCACCCCGGTTCGCCATCGCTCGTGCTCGATGACCCCCGACTCGTCGACGACCTCGTGGGCGCTCGCCACGCCGAGCTGTCGCGGGACGACCTGGACACCGATGCCGGACAGGACGGTCCGGAGCTGGATCAGGCCCCGAATGCCCCCCATGCCCCCGGGGGTCGCCGAGAGGAGGGCGGCGACACCACCCTGCCAGGGGGACGGTTCGCCCGGCCGGTCGGGGTCGGGCCTCGATGCCCAGTCGATCGCGTTCTTGAGGACCGCCGAGAACGAGCCGTTGTACTCCGGGCTCGAGATCAGGATGCCGTCGGCCTCGACGAGTGCCGCTCGAAGCGTGCGGACGCCCTCGGGCAGGCCCGATGCCGCCTCGAGGTCGCCGTCGTAGAGCGGGATTTCCAGCGAGCGGAGGTCGAGGAACGTCGTGTCCGCGCCGCCGGCCTCGGCATGGTGCAGCGCGGCCCGGACGAGTCGCTTGTTGAGGGAGCCGGAGCGGGTGCTTCCGGCGAGTCCGAGGATTCGAATGGACATGCTGTCGGTTCCGGTGGGGATCGGGGAAGGATCGGTACCCTGCTCGCGATGAATCTATCCGCCAGAGTCTCTTCGTTGCGGGGTTCCGCCACGCTCGCCGTCACCGCCCGGGCCAAGGAGCTGAGGGCGCAGGGCCGCGACGTGATCGGTTTCGGGGCCGGTGAACCCGACTTCGACACGCCGGACCACGTGAAGGACGCCGCGATGGAGTCGCTGCGATCGGGTGCGACGAAGTACGCGCCGACCCCGGGGACGCCGGCGTTGCGAGAGGCGATCGCCGCGCGGATGCGGTCCCACAACGGCATCGAGTGCGCCGCCTCGGACGTCGTGGTGACGGTGGGGGCCAAGCACGCGGCCTTCGAGATCATGCAGTGCCTCGTCGACCCCGGCCAGGAGGTGGTGATCATCACCCCCGCCTGGCTCAGCTATCGACCGATGATCGAGTTGGCGGGTGGCGCCGTGGTCGAATGCGGGGCGGGCATCGACCAGGGCTTCAAGGCGACGCCCGAGTCCCTCCGGGCGTGCCTGTCGGAACGAACCGCCGCCGTGATCCTCAACAGCCCATGCAATCCGACCGGCATCGCCTACTCGCGCCAGGAGCTCGAGGCCCTCGCCGAGGTGGTGGCGGGGCATCCGACGGCCGTGCTGGTCTCCGACGAGATCTACGAGGATCTCGTCTACCCCGAGATCGATCCGGCCGCGGAGCCGTTCAGTCCCGGTTCGATGCCCGAGCTGGCCGATCGGACCGTCACGCTCAACGGCTTGAGCAAGTCGATGGCGATGACCGGTTGGCGGATCGGCTGGGCCGTTGCGCCCGGCGACGACGGCACGGTCGCCAAGGCGATGACCCGGCTGCAGAGCCAGATGACCAGCGGCATTCCCACGTTCCTCATGCCGGCCGCGGTCCGGGCGATCGAGACCCAGGCCGAGGACAGCGCCCGGATGCGCGAGGTCTTCGCCGGTCGGGCCCGTCTCGTGGCGGACCTGCTCGCGGGGATCGATCGATTCCGCGTGGTCCCTCCCTCGGGCGCGTTCTACGCCTTTCCCGACATCTCGGATTGCTTCGGACTCGCCTCGCCGGCCGGTCGACGGATCGACTCGGCGTCCTCCTTCGCCGAAGCACTGCTCGAGGAGGCGGATGTCGCGGTGGTGGCCGGCGACGACTTCGGCGAGGTCGCTCGAAGCCACGTGCGCATCAGCTTCGCCTGCAGCGACGAGCAGATCCGGGCCGGACTCGACCGGATCCGCACCTTCGTCGACTCACTCGCCTGAACCCGCGAATCGAGGAATCGCCTCGACCCGCGCGATGTAGCCGGCCAGGCGCTCCTTCACCTCGTCCGCCCGGAGACCGTAGTCCCCGATGGAGTACCGGTGGCGACCGAAGTGGTGCTTCGGTCGCCGCGAGAGGTGCGTGCGGACCGCATCGACGTGCCCACCCTCGACCGGAATGCCGGCGAAGTGGTGGACCCGCTCGACGAAGCCGACGGGATCGCCGACGAGATCGTCGTACCTCACCTCCAGCACCCGGTCGGCGTGCCGCGCCATTCCGTCGTCCCCGTCGGCCTGCCACTCCTCGAACACGTCGAGGAGATCCTCGCCCACGGCGGGATCGAACGCCCGGGAGGTGATCCGGGAGGCATGCTGGACGAGGCTCGCGGTGGATGCCATCGTCGCGATCGGATCCCGGTGGAGTCGAACGACGACCGCGTCGGGGAACACGGCGAACAGGTCGTCGAGCTGTCGGAGGTGCTGGGGCGCCTTGAGCACCCAGCGGCCGGACCTCCGGGCCTCCTCCCGATCCGCGAGGATCGCCCGAAGGCAGAGGTTCTGCCAGGTGTACCGCTCGCGTCGTCGTCGATCGTCTCGTTCGGCGAGCCAGGTGCGATACGCGGGGCAGGGCCCGGCGAGCGCGAGGGACTCGCTGTCGAAGGCTCCCTCGTGCAGGTGGGTGCACTCCTCGGGGCCGTCGGCCACGATCTCGTGGACCGACCGGAGGCCGGGCGACATGACTTGCATGAGACGCACCGCCGTGCGGTACCGACGAAGTCGATTCGCCCGGGCTCGTTCGGTCGGGCGATCGGGATCGAGCGAGGGTTCCATCACCTCGGCCCAGGTCGGGGCGAGCGCCTCGGTCGCCGAGGCGAGGATCCGGTGCGAGAGGGTCGTGCCGGTCCGGGGGAATCCGGTGACGAAGATCGGGGGGCCGGTGATGGGGGACTTCGGCAGGTCCCCGGCCTCGGATCGATCGAGGATCCAGCCGCGCACCTGGAGGATCCTCACGAACCTCGTCCCGAGCACGACGCGTCCCTGGGCGGTCAGGTCGAGCTCGTCCCTCGCCGTGTGGAGCATCGCCTCGAGCGGCTCGATCGCCCTCGGGTCCTGCTCGGCCGTCCGGCCCGCGGCCCGCAGCAGCGACGACACCTCGAGTCGAGGGACGATTCGCAGGGCGTCGGCGACCGCGCAGCCTGTCCGGATCCCCGGTCGGAGGACGGGTCGGAGGAGGGAACTTGCGATCTCGGAGGGGGTGGGCACGACCCTGCCGGCCGATGCCTCAGCTCGCGCCGATCGAGACGTCGACCGGCTGGGGCGCGGGCTGGAAGTTCGGCTGCACCGCGATCTCGAGCGGGAGACGCTTGCCGTCGGGGTCCCGCGGGAGGTTGTCGTTGTCGATGATCCTCTGGATCGCCATGATCCCCTCGATCAGCATCTCCGGTCGAGGCGGGCATCCGGGGACGTAGACGTCGACGGGAATGAACTGGTCGACGCCCTGGACGACGGCGTAGGTGTCGAACACGCCGCCGGTCGACGCACAGGCGCCCATCGAGATGACCCACTTGGGCTCGGCCATCTGCATGTAGATCCTCTGGAGGACCGGAAGCATCTTCACCGAGATGCGACCGGCGACGATCATGAGGTCGCTCTGTCTCGGGCTGAACCGCATGACCTCCGCCCCGAACCGGGCGAGGTCGAATCGACTGCAGGCGGTCGCCATCAGTTCGATGCCGCAGCACGCGGTGGCGAACGGCATGGGCCAGACGCTCGACCGTCGTGCCCAGTTCGACACCCGGTGGAACTGGGTGGTGAGAAGGCTGTCGGTGGGAAGTGCGGCTTCGATGCCCATGGTGGATACCTCTGATCCGGCTTCGTCTCGGCGACGGCCGGGATGCGGATCTAGTCGATGTAGTACGAACGCTTCTCGGTGACGGTCCGGGTCTCGAACAGGTTCGAGTCGCCTTCCTCGACGTTCGCCTCGTAGATCGGCCCGGTGTAGCCCGGGGCGTTGGTCTCCACGACGTGCCGGTAGCAGCCGGTGGAGGCCACCGCGGTCGCGCCGATCACGGCGACGAGCAGGGGGCGGGCGGACCTGGAGGTGGTGTCAGGCATGGAAGGGACGGATGGTCGGACTCGGCGGGATCCGTCCCTCGTCCTATCGGACGAGATTGGCGAGACGGCGCCCGTTCCGGACCATCGTATACCGACTGTCGAGCCGAAGCATCTGCAGGACTTCCCGGAATCTCGAGTCCACGGCGAGTTCCACGGTCGCTCCGACGCCTCGGGCGAGTCGATCGAGCTCCAGGAGCATGCCGATCGCGATGCTGGAGGGTGAAACCACGGCTTCGAGGTCCAGCAGCAGCTTCCGGACGGGTCGTCGGCGGTCCTCGAGCTCTTCCCGGACGAGGCCGACGATCGCGGCCGCATCCCTCGAGTCGATGCTCGGACCATGGGGGCGGATGAGGATGACCTCGGGACCGAATCGGAACTCGGTCTCGTGGGTCGGGGTTTCCGCCAGTCTCGAGGAGAGATCGGCATCCAGCGTGAAGCGATGGGATCGGTCTTCGAAAGTGGTGTTCATGACCCATCGATCCGATCCGGTCGCGTTCGAGGCCAACCGGACCCTCGGGAACCAGGTCGCTCCGGGTCGGGTCGTGCCGGTGATGCGGATTGGGATCGGCTCAGTCCGCCACGATCGTGGAGGGGAGCTCGAGCAGGTCGGCCTGATCGAGGACGCTGGTGCGTCGGCCGATCGAGACCGACGGATCGAAGCGGTATCCACCGATCGCGAGAAGCCCCTCCGGGACCCCGGCGACGGCCGTGCGGACCGCCGGATGCGGCGACGCGGGGAGGCGGGCGACCCGGCCGCCGACCGGATCGATCACGAGCCCGACGATCGGTCGCGGGCCCTCGGCGGTTCGGCTTTCGCCTCCAAGGACGACGACCTGCCGACCGCGCGGGACCAGCGTGCTCCCGACCATGCCGTCGTCGAGGGGCAGCAACGGTCCGGCCTCGAACGTCCGGTTCGCAGGATCGACGATCCAGGTGCTCGAGGTGGAGCGGCCATCGGCGAGCCCTCCCGCGATCAACACCCGCCCGTTCGCGATCGTCGTGATCGAGGCGTCGCGGAGTCGGGGGACCTCCGCGTCCTCGCCGCCACGCCACGCGCTGGTCCGGGGGGTCGTGTCCAGGTCGTGGATCGCCTCGACGAAGGGGGCCCCGGATTCCTGGCCCCCGACCAGGATCGGAATCCTCGGCGACGAGGAGACGCCGGTCGCGACGAGGATGATCGCCGCACCCCTCCTCGCATGGCGGATGCGGCCCGCGGCCCGCCAGGTGTCGGCAGCGGCGTCGTAGATCGCGAGTTCATCGTCGAGCTGGACGAGGACGCGACCGTCATCAAGGCGGATCGCGGCGAGTCCTTCGAGCGGTCGCCCGGCCTCGCCGAACGGGGGCGGCGTCATGCGACGGCGATCGGGACGGCGTGGCTCGCACACCTCGATCGATTCAACGGGGGTGCGATCGCCGGGGATCCGTCCCGTCCAGCCACCGATGACCAGCAGTCGCTCGTCGTCGAGGTCGACCACCTTCGGTTCCGCCCGGGACTCGAGGAGGGAGCAGCCCACGGGGAGCCAGCCGAGCCTCGGATCACGCCACTGGACCGATGCCGTCGCCTCGAGTCGTTCGGTGAAGCCCCCGATCAGCGCGAGGCCGTCGCCGAGCGGCCGGAGGACGGCTCCGGCGACCGGCACGCGCGGGGCGGGGACGGAAAGCCAGCGGCCGGGTCGGACCGGGGGCCCGGGAACGGACGGGAGCACCGCCGTTCCGATCATCGATCCCAGGAAGGTCCGGCGAGAGGAAGCCACGTTCGGGGTATCGGACCGAATGCCCGTGCACTTGAACCCGACCATCCGGGTCGAGGCCGGAACGGATGGATCGAGCCTCGTGATCGGTCGACTCGACTCGCATGCGGTTCCTCGCCCTGCTCCTCGTCTCGGCCCTCGGATGGCTGCACCTCGCCGGGGTGCCTCTCACGCAGGCACCCGCCGGTCCGCCGGTGGAGATCCGGCTCGAAGGCGGACTCGATCCTCGGCTCGCCTCCCGGGTCGACGCGATCATGGACGAGTACCCGGAGCTGCGACGGCATCGCACCACCCGCTTCGAGATCCTGAGCGACCTGGACGGAGACGTGGTCGCGGAGCACGCGCAGCTGCTCGAGCGGACGGCCCATGCGGTCGGGGACTTCAGCGCGGCCCTCGGCCTGCAGGCGGGCGGCGCCCTCCAGGCCGGGAGCGATCGTCGACTGGTGATCGCGTTCGCCGATCGAACGCACTTCATCGAATTCGCGGCGACGCACGACCAGGTGGCGGCCCGCTGGCTTGGTGGCTACTTCTCGCCGGCCGGTGGGCACCTCGTCTACCACACGGTCGCCGATCATCCGGGGGTCCGCCGTCTCGCCCGGCATGCCGAGTCGGAGGCGGAGGCCGGCACCCCACCCTTCGAGGGGGCCGAACGGCTGCAGGACGACCTCGATCGCTTCGTCGTGCGAGCCGATGCGGCGGTCGTCGTGCACGAGGCGACCCACATGCTCCTCCACCATGCCGGCCTCGTCGTGGCGACGATCGACCAGCCGATGTGGCTCACCGAAGGCATCGCCGGGAGCTTCGAACCGGTCGAACCGACCAGGAAGTTCGGACCGCTTCGGCCGGAGAACAACCGGACGAAGGAGTTCCGCCGGATGCTCCGGGACGACGAGGTTCCCCCGCTGGTCGAGCTTGTCGGGCGCCGCGACTTCCCGAAGACCGGCCGGTCCCAGCACGATCACTACGCCGCGAGCGCCGCGCTCTGCAGCTGGCTGGCCCGGCATCGTCCGCTCCAGCTCCAGGCGTACCTGCTGCATCGGAGCGATCCCATGCGTGGTCCCCTCGACCGTGCCGCCGTCGACCGGGTGGCCCTCGGCGCCCCGATCGAGGGCGGGGACGACGCATGGCGTCTCCTCGAGTTCGAGCGGTTCTTCGGGGACGTCGCGACGTTCGAGAAGACGTGGCTCCGAAGCGAGCGAGCCGCCGCTTCGATCCCGATCGCGACCGGCGAGGAGCAGGTCGAGTTCCTCGACTGACGCCGCCGCGATCGTTCGATCAGGACTCGACGGGACGGGTTCCCGACGTCGACTTGGAGATCGTCTCGTTGGTCGCATCGACCTCCAGCCGAAGCGTCTCCCGGATCTCGCCGCCTTCGCTCGGGATCTCGTTCTCCGGCCCGGCGTTCGAACCCTCGAGACCGGGGAGCGAGAGGGAGCCGCTCCGGTGGGGGCTCGCGTCGCCCTCGATCGC
>JAYZBK010000170.1:0-12909 GCA_036339295.1 Planctomycetota bacterium | reverse complement strand
GTGGTCCTCGGACCAGAGGAGCAGCCCGATCCCGATCTGTCGCTGATTGGCACCGCAGATGACGCCGTACGCCGTGCGGCGAGCCGACTGGAGGCCCGGGAGGAGGATTCCGATCAGGGCCATGACCACCGCGAGGACGACAAGCAACTCGACCATGCTGAACGCACGACGGCGGAGGCACGCCTCGTGGCGGCCTTCGCTGCGGGCCTGGAAGCCGGTCGGGTTGCAGGTCGGATCCGCCATCGAACCTCCGGTTCGCGACTCACGGTCCCTCGTCTTGTTCCAAGCTTAAACTCGAATGAGGGAGCGTTCTAGAGAATTTCGACTGATAACTTGGAACCGCTCGCGTATCCGATGGGAACCTAGTCTCTTGGGGACGATCCCCCGATTTCACGCGGGAGGCCGGATGGCCGCACAGAACCACGAAGACTGGGTCCTCATGCAGGCGGTCGCCCACGGCGACGAGTCCGCGATCGACACGCTCTACGAGCGGTTCGGCTCCTTCGTGTACCGGTGCGTCCGGCAATCGCTTTCCGACCGCGCCGAGGCCGAGGACGCGGTGCAGGAGATCTTCGTCCGGCTCTGGCGGACCGCCGATCGGTACGACCCATCCCGTGCCAAGCTCGTGACCTGGGTGATGCTCATCGCGAAGCGGCACGCCATCGATCGTCTCCGTCGAAAGAAGGTCCGACCGACGAACATCACGCTCGAAGGCGATCCGGCGGGCCCCGGCACGCCTCCCGGTCACGGCCGACGGGGCCGGGGTGGCGAGGAGCATCGCCAGCTCCTGGTGGATCGGATCAACGAGCTTCCGGCCCTCCAGCAGGAGGTCCTGACCCGGGCCTACCTGCAGGGCTTCACCCTGCGGGAGGTCGCCGAGCAGCTGGAGGCCCCGCTGGGCACGATCAAGAGCGCGCTGAGCCGTGGCCTCGCCCGGCTCCGCGACAGGCTCGCTTCCGATGAGCGGGTCGCGGAATGGTGACCTCGGCCCACCCCATGGGCCGCCGAGGTGCCGGCGGGGAGCCCGGTACCAGTCGCCCCCCAGCTGTTTCCCGTTATTTCTTCTCGCAAAACCGACAGAAGCCGGGAGCCGGCCTCTCCGGTCATGCGAACATGACGCCGGACGACTGGAAGACGTGTTCCGGTCGTGGTTTGGGACGGTCCGCCTGACTCTTGGTCAGGTGACGGACAGGGAGTTCTGCTCGATGACGGGTGTGGATCAGAACGACGAAGGCACGGAATTCAGCGATCTCCGGGATCTCGCGATCAGGGAGGTCGTGCACCTGCTCGACGAGCAGGAGGCGGTGCGGTTCGACCGATCCTTCAATCAGCTCTCCCCGGCCCGTCAGGCGGAGATCCTCGACCTGCAGGGAGCAGTCGCTCGCGAGATCAACGCGTGTGGCGACGAGATTCCCGACCGCGCCCTCCGCTACAAGGTCCTTGCCCGGGTCTCGGAAGCGATCGAGGAGGAGTCGGCGGCGGTCGAGCCGATCGCGACCATCGGTCGCATCCGCGGTCGGCAGCCCGATCGATCGACCGTGCCTCAAGCGGTCTCCGAAAGAGGTGACCAGCCGGCGGCCCGTCAGTCCTGGTGGTCGTTCATTCGCTCCGAACTGCGTTGGCGTGCGGCGGCCATCGTCCTCGCCTCCGCGCTCGTGGTCCTTGGTGTCATCCATGTCCGCACGGTCGAGACGCTCGACAAGTTCGAGGGATTCGCCCTTCGCGAATTCACGCTCGACGCCGTGATCCGGAATTCCGCCGAGGCCGAGGCGATCAAGACCGTGCTGGACTCCTCGACCACGCGGTACCTGGCGCTCGAGTCGTTCGATCAGGAACGCGCGGCGGGATCGACCGCCACGCTCGCCTACGACTTCGGCGGCCATGTCCCCGACGAGGCCGTCGCCTCGGGACAGCCCCGGTCCGCCCAGGCGGTCCTGATGCTCATGAACATGCCGACCGACGTCGGAGCCGTCGTCTTCGTCGCGCGGAACGCTTCCGGCGAGGCCGCGATCCTCGCGTCCATCGGTGCCGACGAACTCGGGGTCGCCGGCATCACTCCGGTGACCCTCGAATTCGACGAGAGCGTCTTCGATTCCGCGTCGAGCTTCGAGATCGTGTCGGCGGAGACCGGAGAGCTGCTCCTCTCGCATCGTCGCGCGTCCGCCTGACCTCGTCGGATCGTCGACTCGAGGGGCGCTGGTCCGGGGCGGACGATCCCCTGGGAAGGCAACACGGTGATTCGGGAGTCTCAGGATTCCTCGGCCCGGCAGGACCACTCGAACTCGAGCGGTTCGAGCAGTTCCGACAGGTCTTTTCGTTCGGCCTGGAGTTCCTTGGTACGACCGCCGTCCGTGTAGATCTTCGGATCCATCATCGATTCGTCGATCTCGCGGATCCGGGATTCCGTCGCTTCGATCCTCTTCTCGAGTTCCTTCAGGGAGAGCTTGCTGAACGAATCGCTCTTCCGCGACGAATCGCGTTTCCTGCTCGATCGTGTCTCGGACTTCCGTGAGGACTTCGCCTTCGCCTTCTCCCGCTCCTTCTCCACCGCCCGGTTCGCGTCATCGGCCTCGATCCGTCGCCGCTCGGCATCGGCCCAGTCCGAGTACCGGCCATTGAAGAGGGTGACGCCTCCCTCGCCATCGAAGACGATCAAGGTCGTGCAGGTGGCTTCGACGAGGGCGCGGTCGTGGCTGATCAGGATGAGCGCACCGCCTCGTCCTTCCTTGGCGTCGCCGTAGTTCACCAGGGCCCGCTCGAGGCGTTCGGCACTCGGAATGTCCAGGTGGTTCGAGGGTTCGTCGAGCACGAGGAGGTTCATGGGGCTCGCGACGAGGCCCGCGAGCACCATGCGGGCGCGTTCCCCGCCGCTGAGCAGGTCGATGGTCTTCTCCTGCTCGGCCCCGGAGAACAGAAAGGCGCCGGCGAGGTTGCGGGCGTCCTGCTCGCGGACCTGGCCCTCGGGGTCGGAGTCGGCCATGGTCTTCTGCAGGTACTGCCAGATCGTGCGGTCCGGATCGAGGTGGTCCTGGTTCTGGCGGAACCAGCCGACCGCCAGCCTCGGGCTTCGTCGAATCCGACCCGCATCGGCCTCGAGGTCGCCCAGGAGCGATCGAATCAACGTGGTCTTGCCGGCGCCGTTCGGGCCGATGACGCCGATCCGGTCCCCGGGTCGGATGCTGATCGAGAAGTCGTCGAAGAGGGGGTTGTCTCCGAAGCCCTTGGTGAGGTGCTCTCCGGCGACCAGGACGTCACCGGATCGGGGTGGGATCGGAAGGTCGAGATCCATGATCTCCAGCTCGATCGGCTTCTCCGAGAGCTCGTCCCTCTTGTATCGCTCGAGTCGGGCCTCTCGTCCCCGGGCCTGCTTCGCCCGCTGCCCGGCCTTGTACTTCTTGATGAACGCCTCTTCTGCCCGGATGCGATCGAGCTGCTTCTCGTGCACCCGTTGCTCGACCAGCTTCCGCTCGTGCCGCTGCTTGATGAACGCCTGGTAGTTGCCCGGGTACTCGAGGACGCGTCCCGCCTCGACCTCGACGATTCGTTCGACGACCCGGTCGAGCAGCCAGCGGTCGTGGCTGATGACGATCACGGCGCCGTGGAACTCCTCCGCGAGGAAGTTCTCCAGCCATCGACGGCCATGGATGTCGAGGTGATTCGTCGGTTCGTCGAGGAGGAGCAGGTCGGGGGACTCGAGCAGGAGGCGAGCCAGTCCGAGTCGGGCCTTCTGCCCTCCCGACAGCGTGTCCACGGGTTGGTCGAACCTCTCGTCCTCGAGCCCGAGCCCGTGGAGCGTGGCGTCGACCTTGTGTTCGATGGCGTAGCCACCGAGCGACTCGATCCGGGCGTCGAGCGACGACTGCCGCTCCATCAGCTTCTCGAGTTCGTCGGCCTCGGCCGAGGCCATCGCCTCGTAGACCTGTTCGAGCTCCGCCTGGGCCGCATGCAGGGCGTCGAAGGCCCTCGCAGCCGCCTGCTTCACGGTGTCGCCGGGGACGAACTCCGGATGCTGGCTGAGATGACCGATCCGGACGCCTCGCGCCAGCTGCATCGAGCCGTGGTCGGGCTGCAGCTGGCTCGTGATGATGCGGAGAAGCGTGCTCTTGCCCGCCCCGTTCCGGCCGACGAGACCGATCTTCTCGCCGGGCTCGACCGACAGCGTCGCACCGTCGAGGACGGTCCGGGAGGGGAAGGCGTGTCGGATGCCTGCGAGGGTGAGGAGCGGCATGGGATCGCGGAGTGTAGCGACGTGGTCGCGGTCAATTCACGGGGACATTCGGATCCAGTCCGTCGACCTCCCAGAGGGGGCGAAGCATCCGCCGCGAGCGTGCCGGAAGGATGAACCCGACGGCCGCACGAAGGATGGGCCGCCCGACGAGGAGGCCGATCACCAGCGAGAGCGTGAGAACGGCGGTGACCCCCAGTCCGACGAGCGGGAGCATCTCGCGCATCACGAGGTCGCGAGTGCTCACGGGGAAGGGCAGCCCCTGCGCATTCCCGGTCGTGAGGACCGGCAGCCACGTGAGCGCCCAGCTCGAGAAGCCGATCCCGATCCCGAACACCGGCAGCCATCGCCGACGCACGCCGAGGAGCACCCCCGACCACAGGACTCCCGCGATCGACGAGAGGAGCAGGAAGATGATCCCGAGCGTCATCACATCGGGATGCCAGGGATCGATCGCCCGCCACATCATGGGTCGCGCCGCCGTTCCGTTCGCTCGCCACCATTCCTCGGTCACCTGCCAGGTGTTGTCGGGAATCATCTGGCCGAGCGTGACGCGGGCATCGCTGGAGAGTTCCTGGAACATCCCCATCGTCACGCCGAACATCGAGGCCGCGGTCACGATCGACAGGAGGACGAGGAAGCCGACGATCATCGTCAGGAACAGGACGCCCAGTCTCCGACCCCAGACGCCGAGGGTCGGATGTTCCACGAGGGCCGCGGCGCGTCCGCACTCGGGGCAGCGGGCGAGAAGCAGTCCGAGATCGGGCTCCTTCAGGATCGGCTGGCCGTTGAGGTCGTGCCCGCACTGGAGGCAGGGGCGGACCCCCTCGATGCGGTGCCCGGTCGATGTCGCCCCGGCGCCGACGTCCGTCGCGGCGTTCGGACCCGGGATGGCGGGATCGTTCTCGCTCACTCGGAATCCCCCCGGTCGGCGGGCCAGGCCCGGATCATGCGGTCCCGCAGCGGCACCGCGAGAAGACTGGCGATCGCTCCCGTCGCCATCACCGTGACGAGGACCCCCGTCATCGACTCGACGCGGACGATCTCCCACCAGTCGGGCCCTTCGCCCAGGATCGCCTGGATGAGCACGTACGTCGTGCCGCCGAGGGCCAGGAAGAGCCAGGCCGCGGCACAGGCCGGCCCCGATCGATGGGGGACGCAGGCCACGACGATGGCGCCTCCGATCGCGGCGATCACCACGGGAAGGCCGACCCGGACCGCGGGTCCGGGGATGTCGTCGAGCATCTGGAATCCGGGGAGGACGACGAGGGCCCCGCCGACGAGGGCGATCGTCCCGAGGATCGAGACGACGACGACGAGTCGGAGGATGCAGAGCGGGATCTCGAGTCGCGCACGCAGGCTTCGATCGAATCCTCGTCGCAGGCCCACGCCGAGGCCGCAGGTGGAACAGCTTCCGACCGGCTCGTCGATGCCCGCCAGGCTCCGGATCTCGCCGCGGCGGAGGTCGGCCCCGCATCGGGGGCACGGCATCGCGGGGTTCGCGGCCGCACGGTGGTTCGTAGGTGGTCGCGATGAGGGGGCGGCTGGCGGCACGGGGGCAGCATCCCAGATTGGACGGGATTGGAGCGGATCGTGGCTGCGAATAGACTCCGGACCGCATGACCGCCGCCGATCGAAGCCCGAGGCCCGCATCCACCTGGACGTGGCGAAGAATCGTGATCCTCGCGGCCGTGATCGCGGTCGCGATCGTCCTGTGGGCCCGCGATCGAGACCGGCAGGATCGGCGTACCGGGATCGAGACGCTGGTCGTCGACCTCATCCGAGATCCCGGTGGAGGGGTCGGGGTCCCGGGCAACGCCGTCGCCGACGAGCTGCTTCGCACCGCGGCGACGACCGAGATCGCCCGGCTCGAACCACCGATCACCATCGACTCCATCGTCTTCGGCGACGATGCGGACCGGAGGTCCGTGGCATCGGTGGTCGGAGCCGATGGGCGTGCGGCGCGATTCGTCTTCGACGGCGAACCACCTCGGCTGGTCGGGGTCGAGCGGATCGATCTCGATGACGTCTTCGAGGAGAGCAACGGAGGATCGAACCCATGACCGCGGTCTGGATCAATGGCGAGCTGACCACCGTCGAGGAGGCGAGGATCTCCGCCTTCGACGCCGGCATGCAGCATGGCGTCGGGCTGTTCGAGACGCTGATGGCGAGGGGGGAGCGGGTGGTCCATCTCCTGCAGCACCTCGATCGACTCGAGGAGTCGGTGAAGGAGACCCGCCTGAGCGCCCGCATGCGAAGCGACGGGCTGGCGGAGGCGATCCACCGGACGGTCAAGGCCGCCGACCTCGCGGCCAGTCGGGTGAGGGTGACCATCACGGGCGGCGACCTGAACATGCTGCAGGCCCAGGGAGGCGACCACGATCCCACCATCATGGTGGTCGCGCAACCGGCGACGCCGTATCCCGATGAACTGTTCGAGAAGGGCGTGCGGGTCTCGATCGCGGATGCCCGCTCGAATCCTCTCGATCCCTTCGCGTCGCACAAGACGCTCGACTACTGGTCACGGCTCTCCGAGCTCCAGTCCGCCGCGGCGAAGGGCGCCAGCGAGGCGCTGTGGTTCATGGTCTCGAACCATCTCGCGGGTGGATGCGTCAGCAACGTCCTCCTCGTGAAGGACGACGAGATCATCACGCCGATCGTTCGCGGTGAGGAACCGGAGGGGGGGTTGCCCTCGCCGGTCCTGCCCGGCATCGTCCGGGCCGAGGCGCTCGGGTGGGCCGCGGGCGAGGGGCGACTGGTGAGGCGGGAGATGATCGGGATCGAGACGGTGCTCTCGGCCGACGAGGTCCTCCTGACCAACTCCAGCTGGGGCGTCCTTCCGGTCGTCGGCGTCGAGCGCGAGAAGATCGGCGGCGGCGAACCGGGCCCGGTCGCCAGGTCGCTGCGATCGTGGTGGCTCGAGGAGTAGGGCCTCGTGGACCGTCTCAGCGCGGGGGGATGACCCGGACGTTCTCGCGGCCGGGGTGGGGATCGGTCGGGCCGGGGGGCTTCCGGCGGGACCCACGTCCGCCGAGCACCCAGCTCACGAGTGCCGAGGCCAGCCCGAGGGCGACGAGGAGCAGGATCGCGAGGATGAAGAGGATCAGGAGCGGGACGGCGAGCACGAGCACCGCCAGCCCGGCGAGGAGCCGTCGGAACGGGCCGGAACGATCCACGCTCCGCCATCCGTCCTGCATGCGACGGCCGACCGAGACCACGTGGACGAAGGGCCGACCGCCGGGTGTTCCGGGCTGGTGCATGCCGGCAGTGTAGGTTCGACCCCGGGCGGAATGCGTGGACAAGGCGACAAGCGGTGTCCGACGGGCGGGGCGGGCCTTACCATGGGGCGTCCACGGATGGAGACGTGATGGCCGCGAAGGACAGCGACAGGTCGGGCGAGGCGCTTGGGACGGGTTTCGTCCATCTCCACCTCCACAGCGAGTATTCGCTGCTCGACGGCGGCAACAAGGTGTCGAGGCTGGTCGACCGGGTGAAGGAACTCGGGATGGACGCGGTCGCGGTCACCGATCACGGCAATCTCCACGCCGCCTTCGAGTTCCACGCCGCGGCCCGGGCCGCCGGGATCAAGCCGATCCTCGGGATCGAGGCGTACGTCGCGCCGGACCGGGACGGACGCCCGGGCGATCGAAGGGACCGGACCCACACCGGGGTCGCGGACGGCGGGTTCCATCTCGTCATGCTGGCCCTCGATCTCGCGGGCTGGCGGAACCTGATGCGACTCAGTTCCGACGCGTACCTCAACGGCTTCTACTACAAGCCGCGGATGGACAAGTCGACCCTCGCGGACTGGAACGAGGGTCTCCTGGTGATCAACGGGCACCTCGGGTCCTCCATCGCCCACCACCTCACCAACTACGCGCGGACCGACGACCGGGCCCACTGGGATCTCGCGGTCCGGGAGGCCGAATGGCATCGGGAGACGTTCGCTCCCGGCGAGGACGGCGAGCCTCGCTTCTACATCGAACTCCAGCGTCACGTGCCTGAACAGGAGCGGATCAACCCGCTCCTGAAGCGGCTCGCGGCCGAGCTCGACCTGCCGCTCGTGGCGGACAACGATGCGCACTTCCTCCGAGCCGAGGACTACGACGACCACGACACGCTCTGCTGCATCAGCATGCAGAAGAACAAGGACGACGCGGATCGCCTTCGATATCCCGAGGCGCTCTACGTCAAGAGCCCGGCCGAGATGGCGGAGCTGTTCCCCGAGCCCGAGGAGCGCGAGGCGCTCGCCAACTCGGTCCGGATCGCCGAGCGATGCAACGTCGAGCTCCCCGAGGGCGAGAACCACGCGCCGGTCGTCAAGGTGACCCATCCGGGCGAGCCGCCGAAGTACGACGGCGGTGACCTCACCGAGTGGTTCAAGCGGTACTGCGCCGGCTTCGAGCTCAGTCCTTTCGACTCGGGCGATGGCTCGGGCGTCACCGAGGAGGAGTTGAAGGAGGGCTGCGACCAGGCGTTGCGGGATCTCTGCGAGGCCGGCCTGATCTGGCGCTATGGGCCCACCGGGGTCACCGACGAGATCCGTGCGCGGCTCGAGCGAGAGCTCAAGGTGCTCGCCGACAAGCTGATCTCCGCGTACTTCCTGATCGTCTGGGACTTCGTCGACTGGGCCCGCCAGCGGGGCATCCCCTCGAATGCGCGTGGTTCGGGCGTCGGAACCATGGTCGGTTACGTGCTCGGGCTCTCGAACGCCTGTCCCGTCCACTACGGGCTGCTGTTCGAACGCTTCACCGATCCCGATCGGGCGGAGTACCCCGACATCGACATCGACATCTGCCAGGACGGCCGCGCCGACGCGATCGAGTACGTCCGGCAGAAGTACGGCCACGTCGCCCAGATCATCACCTTCGGCCGGCTGAAGGCGAAGGCGGCGATCAAGGACGTCGCCCGGGTCATGGGCTTTGCGCCTTCCGAGGGCCAGAGACTGTCGAACCTCGTCCCGGCCGAACTCAACATCACGATCGACGAGGCCTTGAACAAGGAGCCCGAGCTCCGGCAGGCCTGCGAGGACGATCCGCGTGCGACGCGGGTCATCGATGCCGCCCGGGCCCTCGAGGACCATGCCCGTCACGCGGGCGTCCACGCCGCGGGCGTGATCATGGCGACGCAGCCGCTCGATTCGATCGTCCCGCTCTGCCGGGTCTCGGGAGGCGACGAGGCCGTCACGCAGTGGGACGGACCGACCTGCGAGCGCATCGGCCTCCTGAAGATGGACTTCCTCGGGCTTCGGACCCTCTCGACGATCGAACGAGCGAGGCAGCTCGTCCTCGATTCGATCCCGGAGGAGGCCATCTGGGAGGCCGTCGGTCGAGAGAAGCCCGAGTCGAGCTCGGGCTCGTCACGCCTTGTCCACCACCCGCTCGATCTCGAGAGGATCCCCCTCGACGACCAGAAGGTCCTCGGCCTCTTCCGCCGCGGGGAGACCAGCGCGATCTTCCAGTTCGAGTCGGGTGGGATGCGGAAGCTCCTGGTCGAGATGCAGCCCGACCGGCTCGAGGATCTCATCGCGGCGAACGCCCTCTATCGACCGGGCCCGATGGACCTGATCCCCGACTACAACGCCCGCAAGCACGGGCAGCAGTCGGTGCCGAAGGTGCACGAGATCGTGGACCGGTACACCGAGGAGACCTACGGGGTGATGGTCTACCAGGAGCAGGTCATGCAGGTCCTGCACGGCCTCGGCGGCATCCCGCTCCGGCAGGCGTACACGGTCATCAAGGCGATCTCGAAGAAGAAGATGAAGGTGATCGACGGGGCGCGGGCCGACTTCGTCTCCGGGGCCGCGGAACGCGGCGTCGGCGAGGCGCAGGCGACCGAGCTGTTCGACCTCATCCTGAAGTTCGCGGGCTACGGCTTCAACAAGAGCCACTCCACGGGCTACGCGATCGTCGCGTACCAGACCGCCTACCTGAAGACCTACTTCCCGGCCCAGTACATGGCCGCGGTGCTCACCTTCGAGAGCCAGGCGAAGAAGGTCGAGGACTGGGCCGCCTATCTCGAGGAGTGCCGGAAGGTGCTTCGGCCCTGCGAGTCCCCCGAAGCGAAGCGGGCCGGCGTCGAGGTCCGTCCCCCCGACGTCAACCATTCGGGCGAGGACTTCTCGGTGGAGTTCGATGCCGGGGAGAGCGAGTCCGCCGATGGGGGTCACATCCGGTTCGGCCTCCAGGCGATCAAGGGGATCGCGAAGGAGGCGATCTCGTCCATCGTGCAGGCACGAGAGGACGGTGGAACCTTCGAGTCGATCCACGACTTCTGCGAGCGCATCGACCATGCCCGGGTCAACCTGAAGGCCATCGAGTCGCTGATCCGCGCCGGGGCGCTCGACTCCATGCACGGCACCGATGCCCGGGCCGCCATGCTGCTTGCCGCCCCCGACGCCTTCCGGGCGGGGAAGTCGCTCGCGGCCGATCGGTCGACGGGCCAGAACATGCTCTTCGGCGGGGGCGACGCCGGTGACGACGGAGGAGCGACCGAGGCCGCTCCCCGCATGCCGCTCCCCGAGGCCAAGCCGTGGGACCAGATGGCCCGGCTCACGGAGGAGAAGGAGGCGCTCGGCTTCTTCATCTCGGGGCATCCGCTCGACGAGAACGCCTCGCTCATCGCGGAGTTCTGCACCGCCGACACGCGCAGCATCCTCGACCACGGCAACAACGCGAGGGTCGTGATGGCCGGCGTGATCAGTCGAGTACGTCCCGTCGTGACGAGGACGGGATCGAAGATGGCGATGGCGACGCTCACCGACAAGAACGGGAGCATCGACGCCGTGGTGTTCAGCGATGCCTTCGCTCGGTTCGGGGCCGAGCTCCAGGTCGATCGGATCGTGACCGTCGTCGGGAGCTTCGACACCACCCGGGGAGAGCCGCAGATCGTGGTGGACGAGGTCTTCGCGGTCGGGGATCTTCCCTCGAGGCTCGCGACGAGACTGGAGATCCTCTTCGACGAGACGGGTGGGGAGCCGGACGGCGACTCGATCCAGCACCGCATGCGATTCGTCTCCGGCCACCTGCGACAGGCGTCCGGAAGCGTCCAGTCCCTCGAAGGCCGTCCGGTCGAGACCTACGTGCACCTCAACCTCGCGGATGGTCGCCGCGTCGTCCTTTCGGCGCCGGAGCTCCGGGTCGTGCCCAGCCAGCAGCTGACGGCCCGGATCCGGGAAGCGGGTGCCGACGGCGTCCGGGTTCGCGGTGGGTTCGTCCCCGCCCCGAGCCGGGACGGAAGGCGGCGAGGTGGTGGAAGTCGGCAGGTCGGCGGCTGATCGGATCGAGCCCGAGCCGCCTCCGCCTCGATCAGGGCATGAGCCGCCGGGTTCCCCAACCATCGCCCGTTCGTTCGTAGACGACCCGATCGTGCAATCGGAAGGGGTGGCCCTGCCAGAACTCGATTCGGGTCGGGACGATGCGATATCCGCCCCAGTGGGTGGGACGGGGTGGGTCGGTTCCTTCGGGATATCGCTCGTCCAGCGTCCGGCGGCGGTTCTCGAGGTCCTCGCGTGAAGCGATGGGCCGGGACTGGTCGCTGGCGATGGCGTTGAGGCGGCTCTCCCGGGGGCGACTGTCGAAGTAGGCGTCGCTCTCGCGGTCCTCGAGCATCTCCACGTTCCCCTCGATCCGCACCTGGCGGTCGAGGTGGTCCCAGTGGAACACCGTCGAGGCGGCGACGTTGGAGGCGAGTTCGCGGCCCTTCCGGCTCTCACGATTCGTGAAGAACACGAATCCCCGGTCGTCGTGTCCCTTGAGGAGGACGATCCTCGCGGAGGGCTGGCCCGCCGCATCGGCCGTGGCGAGGCACATCGCGTTCGGGTTCGGGAGCGACGAGGTCTTCGTCGCGTGCTCGAGCCAGTCCGTGAAGAGTGGGATCGGATCGGCGGGTGGGTGATCGAAGTCCAACGTCGGCTCCTGGTTGGGGGGCAGATTACCTGCGTGGGTTCGGCGGGTCCTCCGCATCGGAGTCGCCGAGAAGCCGATCGACATCGAGGCTCTCGAGATCCCGAGGATCGATGTCGGAGAGCGTCCTGGCATCCAGGATCCCGGGACCTGGCGATCGAGGCGGCTTCCGGTCCGATCGGCCTGGTGGTTCGTCGTCGTCGCGGGGCGGCGTGACGCTGGGTGGGGTGGAGCTGGGTGGGGTGGAGCTGGGCGGGGTCTCGAGCATGGGATCGTCCTCCTCGATCCCGAAGACCTCCAGCCATCGATCGGTCGTGGCTTCCGTCTGGACGGAGGAGTCCCCGGCCGGTGTCCCCGGTCGCCGTGGAAGGCTCGCAAGGTCCTCGCCGAGCCGAGCGAGGAACGCTTCGGAGGTCACGACGGTGGCGCGTCGCCGTCTCGCCGCGGTCGCGATCTCGCGGTCGCTCGTCACCACGGTCAGCCGGCGTGGTGCCGAGGATCTTCGGATCAGGTCGATGATCCGGTCGTCCGCAGTCCGTCCCGCCCCCGCGAAACGGACCTTCACCCCGGGGGTGGAGACTCGATGCGGCTTCGGGGTCCCGTCGCAGACGAGGAGCACGGGGTGGCCTCCGTACCGGCTTGCGGCGATGAGGTCGGCGAGCTCCTCGAGATCGATGCCCGCGTGCTCGGGAGGGAGCACGCCGACCACGTGGAGGACGTTGTACGCATCGACGAGCACGGGCATGGCGACCATCCTTGGATCTGGAATGATCATCGGCT
>JAYZBK010000169.1:0-8400 GCA_036339295.1 Planctomycetota bacterium | reverse complement strand
CGAGGGACTCCACCGACTGGAGGAACGACACGAGATCGTGGGCGACGTGCGGGGACGGGGTCTCTTCCTCGGGTTCGAGCTCGTGCGCGACCGGACGACGCTCGAACCGGCGGACGCCGAGGCGACCGCGCTGGTGAACGCGATGCGGGAACGGGGCGTGCTGCTCAGCACCGACGGTCCGCTGCACAACGTGATCAAGATCAAGCCACCGCTCGTCGTGGACGAGGGAGACGTCGACATGACGCTCCGCCTGCTCGACGACGTCCTCGCCGGCCTGGGCTGATCGATCGCCCGTCGGTCAGGGGAGTTCGCGGATCCGGAGCTTCCGGAACTCGATCGGGGACCCCTCGCTCTCGAGGCAGAGGTAGCCGGCTCGCGGGGTGCAGTCGCTTCCGCCCGAGACCTCCCGCCCGTTCACCCAGAGGCGGACCTCGCCGTTGATCGCGCGGATGTAGTAGTGGTTCCATTCACCGACGCCGCGCGAGCGATCCTCGGTCGGGAAGCTCCGGCGCCCGTTCGGGGAGACCGGCGGGAACGGCTTCATGGTCGAGCCGCCCACGGGGAAGACGTCGCCGTGGCAGGTGAACCAGTCCGCCTTGCGACCGCCCTTCTCGTAGTTGGTCTTGTAGCCGAGGTCGAGGACCTGCACCTCGATCCCCTCCGGCAGTCCCGGTCCCTCGAGGCGATCCAGCGACTCGATCGGCGACCAGAGGAAGATCCCGGAGTTGCCGGCGTGACGGAGGTGTCGCCACTCGCAGACCAGCTCGAGGTTGGTGTACGGCTTGACCGAGCGGATCACGCCGACCGGATCCCCGGTGCAGTGGACCATGTCCTCCTTCCACTGCCAGGTGTCGTCCTTGCAGTTCACGTTGACGAAGTCCTCGCGGCCGAGCCGGCGGAATCCCGGTTCCGTCCCGTCGACGGAGGCCCGGGGTCCTTCGGTCTTCTCGGGGGGATCCACGGTCGCGCCGTCGGCACTCGCGACGCCGGCCAGCGTGGCGAGGGAGAAGAGCTTGAATCGTCGACGGTTCATCGAGGGCATGGGGATCTCCACGATCGGGTTCGTTGATGGTCCTGGCGCACGAAACGCGGCCGCGTTGGTATCGCGGCCGCGTGGGCGTCCCGAATGGGCTCGGTCGAGATCGGCCTTGGAACTCTCAGGCGGTTCGACTGGATCGAATGCCGTCCGCGCCTTCGGCCAGCTCGGCGGTGCGGGACCAGTCGGTTCCGCTGCCGGCCAGGTGAAGGTGCGATGCGGCGACCTCCTCGTGCACGGGGACCACGATGGTCGACTGCACGTCGATGGAGGACATCTCGACCGGTGCACCGAACGTCGTGAAGTAGCCCTCGGTCTCGAGCCCGCCGTCGTAGGCGGGCTTCTCGGCCGTCGGGAACAGGGCTGCTTCGGTCTGGTCGGACATGGCGGCACTGGAGGCTGACACCGTCAGCATCGCCACGGTCGGGAGGGATCCGAGCTTCGCGTAGCGGACGAGGCGCACCTCGGCCGTCTCGGCGGAGTTCTTGGTCGACATCTGATTTCTCGAACGTAGGGGGGAACGGGGAGCGGCAGGGATCGCCAGGGAAAACGGGAGCGGCTCCGGGAAGAGCCAGTGTGGAAACGGGAATTTCCACGACTTGAGAATATCGCTTCGACCCCCGATTCCTGCGGGAAAACGACACTTTCCGACGAGAACGACGCCCGCTCGGCGACGCGGCCGATCCGGGTTCGGAGCTTGTTTCCTGGCAGGAGGTTACGAGCGGTCAGGCTTCGAATCGATCGGTGATGAAGTCCCGGATCGCTCGACGGACCTGCTGTCGGCACCAGGTCTCGAGTCCCACGTCCCCGTTGGGATCGTGCGATCGCAGGGCCTGCGCGAGGGCCGCCGAGCCGACCTGGATGAGCGGCGCCCGCGGCACCCGGAACGGCAGCTGCTTCGCCATCCAGTAGGCCGTGGAGGTGACGATCTCGAAATGGTCGTCGACGGTGGGGCTCGCCATGGCGTTCGGTTCGTTCGGAAGCATGGCGCGATGCACTCCGGGCGTCGGCGAGATTTGCTGAACGCCGCCTCCGGGATCCGGGCAGCCACTGGAGTCCCGCCCGGACGCCGGGTGGAGGCGGCTTCCGTCCCCACCGATCAGTCGTCGTCCGCGAAGCGGAAGGCGAAGAGATCCGCGTCGACGAGGCGGAACGCGATCCGGACCGGACGGCCAGCGAGGGCACCGAGGTCGGGATCGCCCTTCCAACGGACCGTCTTCGCGATCTCGTTCCCGATCGTCGGCACGGCGTCGTCGAAGGTGAAGTTCTCGATCGCCGTCCCGTCGGCGTCCCGGAGCTCGACCAGGATCTCGCCCGCCGCGCTCGTCGCCAGGTTGAGCTCGAGCCGGTCGCCGGCGAAGACCAGCGGCTTCGTGGCCCATGAACCGCCCGTCGCCCCGGCGTGCATCGAGGCGAAGCCGTCGAGTCGCATCGAGAAGCGTCGCAGGTGCGAGGTCGGCTGGGCGTAGTCGGCGTTCATGTAGACCGACATCTCGGTCGGGCCGGTCTGGACGATCCCGAGGGCGGGGAAGTTCGACCGGCTCACCCAGTTCTCGAGGCCGAGGCCCGGGCGCAGGAAGCCCTCGCGGAACGTCCGGTCGTAGAGATCGCCGCCGCGGGTCGTCATGAGGACCGCGTCGGAGCAGTCCCGGAAGTAGCCCGGATCGACGCCGAGGGCCTTCGCTTCGTCGGTGCCGACGACCTGTCGTCCCGGCATGAATCGGGCCGCGATCGCGACGGCGATCCCGGGGTTGCGGAAGTACGGATGCGTCTGGTTGGTGTAGAGGTGCTCCATCGGCCCCTCGCCGAACCGCATCGGGACCGTCTCGCTCCATTCGATGAAGTCCGGGGACGTCGCCCGGCTCACGGTGCGGAAGCCCGAGTACCCGTCGCCGGTCCAGGTGCGGAAGTAGCAGACGTAGCACCCTTCGGCCTCCGACCAGAAGGCGACGTTCTGCGAATCGAACATGCCGTCGGTGAGGACGGGTTCGTCGCGGAGGCGTCGCCACTCGAGCCCGTCCGCCGAGACGTGGGCGACGAGCCCCGAGTGCTCCGACCCGCCCAGCGCCTTGAAGCGTTCGTCGGCCGGGACGCCCGGCCGGGTGTCGAGGAACGGGCTCAGGTTATGGGTGACGGGGGCGGCGTTCGCGAGCACGACGTTGTTCTCGCGGGTGCCGTCGACCTCGAAGCGGCCGATCATGGGGCGCGTCCACGCGACCCCGTCCTCGCTCGTGGCGACGCAGGTGACCTCGCGGTCCGTGCCGTCCTTCCCCGCGACCGGCAGGCCCCGGTAGTAGAGAAGGAAGCGATCGCCGTCGTGGATCACGGTCGAGTAGCCGCAGAAGAGCCCTTCCCAGGGCCGGTCGAACGTGAAGACGGGGCCTTCGTCGCGCGGCCGTGCGAGTCGGAGCGTCGTGCCGTCCATCGAATCGACCAGGTGGCGGTCGACCATCGGCTGGACGCGATCGCCGACGTCGATCGCGTCGACGGCGGCGACGTGGGGACCGGGAAGGAAGGCGACGGCGGCGACGAGCAGGGCGGGGATCGGCATCGTGGGTTCCGTTCGGCGGGCGGGATCGACTTCTGGCAATCTACGGGAGCCGGCGGGAATCGTCCCGCCGAACCGCCCGTGACCCGGAGTCCGCCATGTCGATCGCCCTCGTCCGGTTCGTCCCGATGCTCGCCGTCCTCCTCGCGACGACCGTCGCCTCCGGCCAGGCGCCGGAAGGGCAGCTCGCGAAGCCGAAGAGCTGGACCGAGTTCACCTCGTACATGGTCGACGGCGGCGACCTCGGGTGGTGGGAGGCGCGGGGCACGACCACCGACGTCTGGAAGACCCTTCCCGCGGGGATCGACTACCACTATCGCGCGAACGTCCGGCTCGACGACACCGGCCGGCAGGTCATCCGGACGTTCACCTACGTCGACGGCGACGGCGACCTGATCTCCTCGGGCTCGGAGACGATCGTCTGGGACGAGAAGTCGCGGAACGCCATCTGGTCGATCAGCGGCTTCGACGGCGACCAGCCGTGGTCGGACTCCGGGCACCTGGTGGGTCTCGACGCGTCCCGGATGGTGATCACCTCGTCGGAGAAGGCGGCGGGGGAGACCTACGAGCTGCACACCACCATCGAGCGGACCAGCGACAACGCACGGCGGCGGACGACCGCCCGCACCGACGGGAAGGGCACGCCGTTCGTCCAGGAGTTCACCCGGGTCAACCACCTGGTCGACGCCCTGTCGGGATGGGACCCGGTCGGCACCTGGGTCACGGACTTCGGTGGGCTGAAGATCGGGAGCCGGGCGCGCTGGAGCGCGGATCGTCGGTGCGTCGTGGTCGAGGAGGGGCCGATGGACGCGGACGGCTCGATCCGGGCGACCGGCACGAGCATGATGTGGTTCGACCTCCGGAGTCGCACGATCCGACAGGCCTACGTCGGCAGCACCGGCATGGTCCTGCAGGGCGAGGTGCGGTCGATCGGGAAGGACCGGATGGTCGTCCGCTACACGGGGACCGATGCGGAGGGCGTGGCCCTCGACGCGGTCGTCACGAGCACCCGCGACGGCGACGTCATGAAGACGCAGTTCAGCGACATGCGGTACGACGGGAAGGCCGCGATGCCCGCGTGGGCGACCGCCCCGATGACCGCGACGCGGCAGCGGTAGCGCTCGCGGTCCGGTCCCGTCCGCCGGTCAGTCGGCGGCCTTGCCCGAACGCTCGGCCTCGATGAAGACCCGCTTCACGTCGACGTGGGCGTCCCTGATCTCGCGGGTGAGCTTCTCGATGGCGTTCTCGACCTCGCCGGCGGGGACGTCGTCGCGGAAGTCCACGCTGACGTTCACGAGGATGAAGTTCGGTCCCATGTGCAGGGTGATGACGTCGTTCACCGAGAGGACGGCCGGGAGCTCGTCGGCTCGCCGACGGACGTCGTCGATGACCTCCTCGTCCGCCGCCTCGCCGATCAGCAGCGACTTCACGCGGATCGCCATCCAGATGGCGGTCCCGGTCAGGATCGCCCCGATGCAGAGGGTCGCGATGCCGTCGAAGATCGGAAGGTCGAACGCGGCGCTGATGCCGAGGCCGACGCCGGCGACCACGAGCCCGAGCATCGCCGCGGTGTCCTCGAAGAGCACGATGAAGGTGGTCGGGTCCTTCGCCGCCTTCACCGCGGCATTCAGGGAACGGCGACCCTGGAACTTCCGGAACTCCTTCCAGGCGAGCCACCACGCGACCGACTCGAAGCAGATCGCGAGACCGAGCACCACGAAGTTGACGACGGGATTCTCGACCGGCTCGGGGTGCATCGTCCGGTGCCAGCCCTCGTAGAGCGAGATGCCGGCGCCCAGGGCGAAGATCAGGACCGCCACCACGAACGACCAGAAGTAGACCTCCTTGCCGTGCCCGAGCGGGTGCAGCTTGTCCGCCGGCTTCTTCGCCTTCCGGAGCCCGAAGAGCAGGAGCCCCTGGTTCCCGGTGTCGACGAGCGAGTGGATGCCCTCGGCCATCATCGCGGCCGAGCCGGTGATGCCGGCGGCCACGAACTTGGTGATCGAGATCAGTCCGTTGCCGATCAGGGCGGCGTAGATGACGGTCTTGTTGCCTGCTGCCATGGCAGGAGCGTAATGGCCCGGTCAGGGACACGCACCCCAGCCCGCGAGGACCGTCGCGAGATCGTCGCCGTCGACCGCGCCGTCGCGATCGAGGTCGACGCCCACTTCGGCTGTGCCCCACGCCGCGAGCAGGCGACCGAGATCGCCCGCGTCCACCTGTCCATCGCCGTCGAGGTCGGCGAGGCAGGCGCTGGCGCCGGGATAGGCCTCGGGATAGAAGTCGGTGCCCCAGTGCAGGCATGCCTGGTGCAGGGAGTAGATGCCGACCTGCAGGGAGGTCGCGATTGGATTGCCCGACGCGTCGGCGAACGGCGCCCCGGCCGTCGTCGTCACCACCGAGTCGAACGACTGCAGGAACGAGACGAAGTCGCCGTAGGCCCAGTAGCCGAAGAACGGCGTGATGTCGGCCTTCTCGGCGCTGAAGAGGAACCAGAACCGATCGACCTGGCCAGGGGTGGTCGAGGGCACCGCGTAGTCGACGGAGATCTCGGTGTAGACGTAGGGCAGCGGCGTCGACTGCGTCGTCTGGGCGCCGTTGACCGAGGTGGCGGTCGCGCTGGTCGCGGCGTTCAGCATCGCCCACGGTGCGGGCGGAATGCGGGTGGCGCCGTCCACGAGCTGCACGCGGGCCGCCTCCGGCCACGTCTCGAAGCGGGTCTGGGCGCCGACGAGATCGCTCCCGCCCGGGTTGCCGCCATCGGGGTTCGGCACGTTCGGGTTCGCGGTGGCGGTGATCGTGCCGGGCCCGGGAAGCTCGGGCCGGCGTTGCAGCGTCGAGGCGAGGAGATTCGCGCTGGTCTCCGGGACGTTCGTCCAGGGGGCCACCGCGGTGCGCGGCCCGGTGGTTCCGCCGTCGCACCCGCCTTCGCAGATCCAGCGGAAGAAGGTGCCGGGTCCCTGCGGTCCGGTCGCCGACTGGCACCCCGAGTACACCTGCATGTAGATCGAGTCGAGGACCGGCGTGGTCGTCGTGCGGTAGGTGAGGCTTCCACCGGAGAGGAAGCCCGCGAGCGGCGAGACCGAGTAGCCGGCGGGCACGGGAAGGTCGGTGGTGAGGAGCTTCGAGAGCGTGTGCGACGGCACGCCCACCGTCATGCCGAACGCCATCGCGCGCACCGCGGTGGGGCCGCCCGTGCGGTACATGTCCATCCAGACCGCGAGGCTCGCGTAGTCGTCCGCGACCGAGCCGGTGTTCTGCCGGTCCTCCGGGTCGATGACGAGCCCGTGGAGCACCCCGCCCGCGACCGCGTGATTCGCGGCGAGGGTGCCGAACCAGTCGAGTGCGGTGGCGAAGGCGGGGAACCCGCCGGGGAGCGTCGGGGGATGGATGCCACCGATCGTCGGATCGACCGGCTGCGGGGTCCAGCCGCCGCAGGACGCCGACTGTCCGGGTCGGAAGCTCGAGCTGTCGATGAGGAGCTGCACCTCGATGCCGTTCGTGGTCGCGTCGGCACCGAGGGCCGAGAGGAACCCGGCGAGGTTCAGCGTGCCGTCCGTCCGGGGCGCGGCGGTGGGATCGTAGAAGTCGCAGAAGCCCGTTCCCGGGTTCAGCGGACTGGTGACGTAGAGGACGAGCCTGGTCGGCACCTGGCTCCGGCAGTAGTCGAGCAGCCACGCGTGGTAGTCGGGAAGCGAGACCTTCGACGGCGCGGTGTCGCGGTAGTCCCAGATGAGACGACCCGACTGGCCCGCCGGTCGCGACGAGGCGGCCGGGGGTGGTGGTGCGGCGACGTCACGGTCGATCGCAAGGCCGCGAGTCGAGTTCGGGGGAAGGGCGGTGAAGAGCGCCAGCGAGACGGCGAGCGGCGTCAGCATCGATCTTTCTCCTCGTGGGCGACGAAGCCCGGTTCGATCGTACCGATGGAAGCGGCGGCGACCCGTTCGATCGGGAAGACGGCGCGAATCCGGAGACGCGATTGACCGGTCGACACCGGACGGATCGGATTACCGGGTGACCGGCGAAGGCGACGACGTTCCCCGGCCCGCGAACGGTGCAGCGTGGTTGTCTACATCGAACCGGTGGATCACCGGTGGAAACGTGGTTGATTGGACTTTCCGCTTGGTGATTCTCGGAACGCCGGTCAGACTCCGCGACCGGAGGCGTGTCTCCCGGCCGTGCCGTTCGGGTCGAGCCGCCCCCATCGACATCCAGATCGATCGAGTCGTTCCACCCGTGGATGCCCGCGGGAGGGTCGCCTCGCCCGGTTCGCAGGGTCGCGACCGGGATCGATCGAGCCCGCCCCGAAGGCACGGTCAAGGAGGACCGCACCATGACGACGCCCGTTCCGTACGACGATCTCCGCCCCGACATGTGGGTCACGATCCGCGACGTCCCCGAGGACGATCCGGCGGTGTCCCCGTTCGACGGCCACGCCGAGGCGATGGGCCGGCTCCGCCGGCGCCGCCGACCGGTCTCGCGGCCGGGGGTGCCGCTCCGGGTGCTCTCGGTCGACCTGCCGTTCCTCTACCTCGCGGTGCTCGACGGCGACGGCGACGAGGTCGGTCCGGTGATCCTGGACGTGCGCGAGCAGCCGATCGTCGCGATCGACGAGTCGGTGGCGGACGCGATCGTCGCCTTCGGCCACCGCAAGCGCCAGGACGCGCAGTCGCGTTGCCTCGAGATGGCGGAACGCGCGGCCGAGCTCGAGGCCGCGACCGAGGCGGCACGAAGGCGCAGCCGGGAGCAGGCGGGCGTCGAACCCGACGAGGCGGACGAGGCGGACGAGGCGGCCGAGGCGGACGAGGCGGCCGAG
>JAYZBK010000168.1:0-10675 GCA_036339295.1 Planctomycetota bacterium | reverse complement strand
CCTCGGCTGGAGGAGCTCGAGATCTCCATCAGCTACATCCTGAAGATCGTGCACAACATCCTGCGTCGTCGACACACCCGATCGGTGCGGCTCCGGGAGATCCTGGACGAGCACGTCGCGCCTCGCGAGCAGCGTCGGCACGAGAACCAGGGGCTCGTCTTCGAGAACCCCGGCGTCATGGCGACCGCCGACCTCGCGTCGCTGGAGCGGTCCTTCGCCCGACTCAACGACGACGAGCGGGATGCGCTCCGGATGATCGTCTGCGAGGGAAAGAGCTATGCGGAGGCGGCCCGCAGCCTGGGCGTCACCGTGACCACCATCAACAACTGGAAGCACCGGGGCATCGGGAAGCTGCGCAAGCACCTCGCGGCGGAACAGGTTCTCGGGGACGCGCTCTCCTCGGGGATGCGGGCCCGAACCGGGTGATCCGAGGGGCTTCGCCGAAGCGGCCGCCCGGATATCCTCGACCGACCCCTTCCGGTCACGGGCCTGCCGATGAACGAAGATCCCACCGACGACGACATCGATCGCTTCTCCGCCGAGACCGGGCATTGCCCCGATTGCGGGGAGGAGATCTGGGACGAGGCGTGGCAATGCCCCCATTGCGACGCAGTGGTCGAGGGCCGAGTCCTTCGAGACCGGCCGGATCCGGCCGGGCGGCTCGTCTCGAAGCGAGCGGTGCTGGTGCTGGCCGGTGGGCTGGTGCTCCTTCTCCTGCTCCTCCAGATTCGTTGACGGGAGTCCCGATTCGCCAGAACCGCTGATGCCTTGCGGGCGTCGTGGTCGATCTCCTTCGGCACGCGGGCCCGAGGCCCACGCCTCGGCGCCCCCCTACCCCCTCCCGGAACCCCCCCGACATGCCTCGCACCCCTTCCACCATGGTCGAGCTCGGTACCGCCTGCCCGGACTTCCGGCTCCCCGACGCCAACGGCGTGGAGCACGGGCTGTCCGATGCCGGCGAGGCTCCAGCGGTCCTCGTCGCCTTCATCTGCAACCACTGCCCCTTCGTGAAGCACCTCGCGGATCGACTGGGGTCCCTGACGGCCGAATTCGGAGAGCAGGGGCTGGCCACCTTCGCGATCAACTCCAACGACTTCGAGGCCCATCCCGAGGATGCCCCCGCGAAGATGCTCGAGGAAAGCGCTCTTCGCGGCTACGGCTTCCCCTACCTCGTGGACGAGGACCAGGCCGTGGCCAAGGCCTTCGACGCCGCCTGCACCCCTGACTTCTTCCTGTACGACCGGGCCCGGAGACTCGTCTACCGCGGCCAGTTCGACGAGACCCGCCCCGGCGAGGGCGAGGCTCACGGGGCCGACCTCGAGTGTGCGATCGAGGCCGTGATCGAGGGGCGGCCGGTGCCGGCCGAGCAGCACGCAAGCCTCGGCTGCAACATCAAGTGGAAGCCCGAGGAGGCGGCGTCCGAGGGCTGAGCGGGCTTTCGACGAGCCGGGATCAAGTCGCCCGACGGCAGGCCTGCCAAGAACAAGACGCCCGCGACCCATGGTCGCGGGCGTCTTCTCAGGCGAGGCGGACGGGACTCGAACCCGCAACCACCGGCGTGACAGGCCGGTACTCTAACCAATTGAGCTACCGCCCCTGAGTGGGCGTCGGCCGCAAGGCCGAGAAGGGACAGAGTAGCGTCCCCCACGCTCCCGTCAAGTCGCGGATCGGCCTCGCAGGCCCCCCGAAGGGGATCCGGGGCGGTCTCGTGGGACGACGCGCGGACCTCGTGGATCCCGGCCGCCACCCGGCCTCATCCGGGAGGCACGGCCGCGCCTCGGCCGGTTCCGGCCCGGGTTCTGGCCCGGGTTCTGGGAACGTCACTTGGTCGCCGCCCAGGTCGGGCCCCACGACGGCTCCGCGACGAGGGGCACCTCGAGGTCCATCGCCCCCTCCATGCGCTCCTGGACCAGCCGGGCCACCGCCTCCACCTCCGATTCGTCGACCTCCAGGACGAGTTCGTCGTGGATCTGGAGGATCATTCGAGCGGTCGGGTGCCTCTCCGGAAGGACGGCCGCCACGTCGATCATGGCCCGCTTGATCAGGTCGGCGGCGCTCCCCTGGACGACGGTGTTGATCGCCATGCGCTCGCCGAGCTGCCGTTCCATCGGATTCCGGGCGGTGATCTGCGGGATGCTGCGGCGACGCCCGAGGATCGTCGCGACCCAGCCATGGTCCTTCGCCTGCTGCACGCACGCCTCGAGGAAGTCGCGGATGCCGGGGAACCTCGCCTTGTAGTCGGAGATGATGCCGTCGGCGGTCGGCACGTCCATGTCCCCTCCGAGACGCCGGGCGAGGCCGAAGCCGGTGATCCCGTACACGATCCCGAAGTTGATCATCTTCGCGGTGGATCGCATCTCGTCGTCGACCTCGTCGATCGGTACGTCGAGCACCTGCGAGGCCACGGCGGCGTGGATGTCGTCGCCTCGCTCGAAGGCCTCTCGCAACGCCGCGTCGCCCGAGAGGTGGGCGAGCATGCGAAGCTCGACCTGCGAATAGTCGGCGGCGAGGAGAAGCCGGCCCGGCGGTGCCACGAAGGCCTTCCGGATCTCGCGGCCGACCTCGGTCCGGATCGGGATGTTCTGGAGATTCGGATCGCTCGAGCTGAGTCGTCCGGTCGCCGTCACGGTCTGGTTGAAGGAGGCGTGGATCCGACCCGTGCGTTCGTCGATGGCGTCCTTGAGCGCCACGAGGTAGGTCCCGACGAGCTTGACCAGCTGGCGATACTCGAGCACGAGGGTCGGGATCGGCGTATCGACGGCCGGATCGTCGGCGAGCTTCTCCATGACTTCGGCGTCGGTGCTCGGGCCGGTCTTCCCCTTCTTGATCGGCTTCAGCCCGAGCCCCGGGGGATCCGCGTCCGGCGGGTTGAAGAGGGCCGCCGCCAGCTGCTTCGGGGAGTCGGGGTTGAACGCGTGGGGCGACGCCTCGATGATCGTCGCCCGGAGTTCGTCGATCCGACCCGCAAGGGCCTCCCGCTGGCGGTCGAGTTCATCGGCGTCGACCGCGATGCCCTCGTACTCGAGGTCGGCCAGGATCTCCACCAGCGGGATCTCGGTCTCCCGATACAGCTGTTCCAGCGATTCCCGACGGAGGACCGGCAGCAGGTGGTTCTCGAGCCGCAGCGTCACGTCGGCATCCTCCGCCGCGTAGGGAGCCGAGACGTCGAGGTCGACCTGGCTGAAGAGTCGCTGGTCGCGGCCCTTGCCGATCACCGAGGAGATCGGGACGCAGCGTCGATCGAGGATGGTCTCCGAGAGGGCGTCCATGGCGTGGGAGGCCCGGGTCGCGTCATCCACGTAGGAGGCGACCATGGAATCCCCTGCGACGCCCCGAACCTCGAATCCGTGGGAACGGAGGACGACCAGGTCGAACTTGAGGTTGTGCCCGATCTTCGCCACGGCCGGATCGGCGAGGAGCCTCTCGAGGGCCGGACGGGCCGCCTCGAGGTCGAGATGCCGGTCGGGGCTCGGCGACCGCAGGGGCACGTAGCTTCCCGTCCCCTCCTCGAAGGAGATCGAGACCCCGGCGAGGGGTGCCGAGCGAGGGCGGAGGCCGTCGGTCTCCGTGTCGATCGCCACCCGGCCCGCCGCGACGGCCCGTTCGACGAGGGCGTCGAGCCCGGAGGCATCGGACACCACCTCGTAGTCCCCGTCGACCGGCACCGTCGGATCCGACGCGGCCACCATCCCCTCGCCGAAGAGCGTCCCCGCCGCTTCGTCGCTCGAGGTCTCGGCGGCCCCGTCCCCGGCCGGCGGGGCCTGGTCGCCTCCGCCGAGGAGCCCGCGGAATGAATCACGGAGTCGGTTGAAGCCGAGGATCCTCATGGTCTCGTCGACCGCCGGGGCGTCGGCCCGAGCGGCGTCGACGCGGGTGGCCTCGAGATCGAAGTCGACCGGGCAGTCGTCCCGGAGGGTCACGAGCGTCCGGGAGAGCGGCACGTCGTCGCGGGCGGCCACCAGGTTCTCGCGTCGCTTCCCCTTGATCGATCGCTTCGAGACCGGGAGTTCCTCCTCGGAGTCGATGCAGGCGTAGATGCCGTCGATCGAACCATGCTCGGCGATCAGGGCCGCGGCGGTCTTCGGGCCGATGCCCGCGACGCCCGGAACGTTGTCGACCGTGTCGCCCATCAGGGCCAGCATGTCGACCACCTGCTCGGGACGGATCCCCTTGTCCGCCTCCAGGTCGTCGGGGCCGATCGAGGTGTCCTTGTGGACGTCGACCATTCGAACGCGTTCGTCCAGCAGCTGCTGGAGGTCCTTGTCCTTCGACACGATCCGGACCTCGAGATCGTCGTGCTCCCGGCGCATCCTGCGGGCGATCGTCGCGATCACGTCGTCCGCCTCGAAGCCCTCGCTCCCGTACACGGGAATGCCGAGCTCCCCGAGGAGGGAGAGGCAGCGATCGACCTGGGGGGCGAGCTCCGAGGGAGGCGCGTCGCGATTGGCCTTGTAGTCGGGATAGATCTCGCTCCGGAAGGTCCCCCGGTCGCCGGAGACGTCGAGGATCACCGCGAGATGGTCCGGCCGATGGACGGTCAGCAGCTTGAGCAGCATGTCGACGAACCCGTAGGTCATGTTCGTCGGCTCGCTCGTGACCGGGCTGCGCATGTCGGTCCTGATCGCATGGAACGCCCGGAAGAACTGGGCGTAGCCGTCGATGAGCCAGAGCGTGTCGCGACTCACGAAGCGGAACCCCCCGCCGAGGCGTGCAACGCCCGGATCCGATCCTCCAACGCGGGGCCGAGTTCCCGATCACGCCGGGCCAGCACGGTCCGTGCGGTGTCGAGGAACTTCTCGAGGCGATAGGACCGCTCGCCCTCGTCGGTCAGCCAGGCGAACCGTCTCGTCGAGGTCGGGGCGGCCGAGGATCTCGCGATCATCGTCCCCATCCCGAAGACCGATCCGGTCGTGATGCGGGTGCCGATCGCGGTCTTGACGTGGTCTCCGACGACGCATCCGAGGAACTGTCGGCCCGATCGGACCCGTGGTCCGTCGGGATCGAGTCGCATCGTCACCTCGCCGTAGGTGTTCAGGAGATTGCTGTTGGTCGTCGCCGCGCCGAGGTTCGCCCACTCGCCCACCCAGGAATCGCCGAGGTGGCCGTCGTGGCTCTTGTTGGACCACCCCTGGAACACGGACGCGCCGATCTCGCCCCCGACGCGGCAACCCGGTCCGATCACGGTGCCCGCCTTGAGCGTCGCATGGGCCGAGATCCTCGTCCCCTCGAGGACCGCGCACGGGCCGACGAGCACCGAATGGGCACCGATGTGGACGTCCGACTCGACGACCACCGGGCCGTTCCTCGCGTCGACCACGACGTGGGGGTCGAGGGTCGCCGAGGCCGCGATCCGGATGACCTCGTCCCCGATGACGGTGCCGCCGTGGAGTCTCATCCAGTGATCGGAGGGGCGGACGAGACGGGCGATGTCGTCTCCGATCCGCTCCCCGGCGGTGACGAAGAGATCCCACGCGTGCCGGGCGAGGGCGGGCTCCGCTCGCTCGACCCTTCGGATCCCATCGGGCAGCGCCGCCTCGCCGATCGGACCCTCCGTGGAGATCAGGGCCCGGATCGCCTCCTGGTCGAGGACGGCACGACGGATCGAGCCGTCCTCGGGATCGATCTCCGCCGTCCCGGGTTCGAGGTCGATCCCGTCGGGCGGGCTGAGGAGTCGTCCGTTCACCACCGCGACCGGCTCGTCGACCTCGAGCCGGTCGTTCACGGCCAGGGTGGGATGGGCTTCGGACACGACGGGGCCCAGATGGCCGGGCACGATCGCCCCGATGGGCGTTCGACCGGTGGCCGCGGCGATCCGCTCGCGCGTGGTGAGCATGCCGGTCCGGAGATCGAAGCTCGCCCGGAGGTCGACCATCGGGCCGAACCGGCCCTTGCCGTCATCGAGAAGTACGAGGCCTTGCATGCCCGCGACGATACCCGGATCGGGAGTGGCTCAGCGACGAAGGAACGTCTGCTCGAATCGCCAGATCGGCCAGCTGAAGAGCAGCAGCCAGCCGAACGGGATGCCGATGGCACCGCTGTAGAGGGCCCATCCCGCTCGGCGTCCCAGTTCGCCTCCGGCGTTCCCGCCCGACCAGGGCAGCAGCGAACCGGGGTCGAATCCTCGAAGCAGCCAGATGGCCATCCAGACCAGCGACACGGCGATCAGGAACGGCGTCGTGAGAAGCCCCACCGCGATGGGGTTCCGGCGGAAGACCATGGAGCGGAGGAGCAGGACGAGCTGGGTCCCGAAGACGAAGCCGAGGGCGTATGGGCCGGGGACCACGACCGCGCGGCCGTCGGTCGTGGCATTCGGCGACTGAAGATCGAGGAGGAGGCCCGCGGAGACCGCGGCCCAGAGGGCGGCCTGCCGCGGCGCGAACAGCGAGACGAAGACGATCAGGGTCGCGGTCACCGAGGGCGAGACGCCGCCGATCGAGATGACCGGGAGGAGGCTGGTGTCGAGGGCGACGCAGACGAAGAGCATCACGAGGAAGATGCCGAGGTTCACGGGGCACCTCCTGCGTCGGTCGGGCTGCCCTCGGAGACGATGAGGAGGCTGTGGAGGCGACGGACCGAGACGCTCGGGAGCACCCTGATCTCGTTCCACCGGGGGTTCTCGTCGGAGCGGGTCGTCTCGCCGACGAGTCCGAGCAGGCAGCCCTGGGCCCAGCGAGGCCAGTTCTCGTCGAAGAGCCTGACTTCGGCGCCCTCCGAGACGGGAATGCTCTCGGGGATCGTCGCATCCCACCCGCTTCCATCGGGGTGGAGCAGGATCGGAGTCGACGGTGGATCGATCGAGCCGTCGGAGGATCTCGGGTCGGAGATGACCGCCTTGATCGATCGGCTCGCCGCCGAGTGCATCGGGCGGATGGTGGCGGTCGTCCGGCCGAGGTCGTCGAGGACATGCCCGACGATCACGTCCTGCCCGTCGAGGGCGACCCCCCCGGCGCGAACGCCGAACTGCGACCCCTTGTTGATCCGGAAGAGGCCGTCCCGCCTCGAGGGATCGACGGCCACGACGCTCGCCGAGACGAGCCGGGGCGGGACCGAGTCCTTCGTCTCCTCCACCGGGAACCGGCGCAGTCGACTGATCTCGTCGCGGAGGCTTCGGAGCTGGGCCTGCGAGGCGTTCAGTTCCCGTCGGAGGATCGCGACCTCCTTCTCGAGGACCTCCACCGTCCGGGTGTCCTCGCGGGTCGAGCCGGCCTCGAGCCAGACGCGGACCGCCGTGAGCCCGTCACCGAGAGGCACGAGCGGGAGCCCCGCGAGCTCGGCCACCCGCCCGCTCCAGGGCATGAGCCAGCGGGCGGGGAACAGCGAGACGCCCAGCAGGACGACGATCAGGAGAAGCAGTGGTTTCGGTCTCGGCGATCCGTGGCGTGCCATGGCGAGACTCCGTCGTCTCGGCGATCAGGCCTCGTCCGGGTCGGACTCGTACGTCGCCTTCCAGTCCTCGAGGTTCTCGAGATAGATGCTCGTCCCGCGGGCCACGCAGGTGAGCGGGTCCTCCGCGATGCGGGCGTCGAGTCCGGTCGCGTTGGAGATGACCACGTCCATGCCGCGGAGCAGCGCCCCGCCGCCCGCGAGCATGATCCCGTTGTCGACCAGGTCGGCCGAGAGCTCCGGCTCCGCGTGCTCGAGCGTCCTGATCACGGCCTCGACGATCTGGTTCACCGGCTCGGTCAGGGCCTCGCGGATCTCGTCGCTGGTGACGACGGTCTTGCGGGGAAGCCCCGTGACCATGTCGCGTCCGCGGACCTCCATGTTCATCGACTCGCCCACCGGCGCGGCCGATCCGATCTCGATCTTGATCCGCTCGGCGGTCTGCTCGCCGATGGTGAGGCCGTACGTCTTCTTCATGTGGCTGATGATCGCCTCGTCGAAGTCGTCGCCGGCGACCCGGACGCTCTCGCAGCTCGCGATGTCCGCGAGCGACATGATGGCCACCTCGGTCGTTCCGCCGCCGATGTCCACGATCATGCTGGCCGTCGGCTCGGAGAAGGGAAGCCCGGCACCGATCCCGGCCGCCATCGGCTCCTCCACGAGGAAGACCTTGCGTGCCCCCGCCCTCTCGGCGGAGTCGAGCACCGCTCGCTTCTCGACCGCGGTGATGCCCGAGGGGATCGCGATCACGACCCGCGGACCGAAGACCCTGCTGCGGCCGTTCACCTTCCGGATGAAGTAGCTCAGCATCGCCTCGGTGATCTCGAAGTCGCTGATGACCCCGTCCTTGAGCGGTCTCACCGCGGTGATCGAGCCGGGGGTCTTGCCGAGCATGTCCTTGGCGGCCCAGCCGACCGCGGTGCCGTTGTTGATGACCCGGTTCGTCCCCTTGCGCACCGCCACCACCGAGGGTTCGTTCAGCACGATCCCCTCGCCTCGGACGCAGACCAGGGTGTTGCAGGTTCCCAGGTCGATGCCCATGTCGACGCTGAACCAGCCAAGGATGGAATCGAGGAACATGGTCGGATCCGGTTCGTGGGACGGTCGAGTCGAAGGTGGCGCACCACCTCTCATCCGGGATCATCGGATGGGAGGGGCGATGTTCGACAATATCCGGACGCCGTTCCCGGGGCATCGGGGCCCATCTTGTCGCTTCGGGCCCCCGGGAACCCCCACGAGGCCCCATGAAGCGACGGGCGGCCGTCCGGCCGCCCGTCGTGTGGTCTGTCTCGTGATGTCGCAGGGCGGGTCTGGAGAGGCCGGGAGCGGGGCGCTCCCGGGTCCGCCGGATCAGCTCACTGGATGACGTCGAAGCCGGGGACGCCGAAGAGGACGTTCTCGGTCTGGATGGTCACCCCGCCGCGAGGTCCCTGCTCGACCTGCTGCTGGTTGGCCATGATCATCGTCCCGACGCCCGTGGCGAGGACCACGAAGGCGGCGAAGAGCAGGCCGGTGTAGACGTCGATGTCCCCGCCGGACTTCCTGACTGGAGCGTTCATCATGCTCATGGTTGGTCGATCTCGTTTCTGCGTTGGTCGTTGTCTTGGCTTCGCTCGGTGACTCGGGAGCCGGTCGGGCTCACTGGCCCTTGCGGGCGATCGCTCGCTGGCCGGCCCGCACGGCGCCGCGGGTCTGCTGGTCCTCGAGCTCGACCACGCCGGTCGAGCGGTTGAGGTCGACCTCGATGACGCGGAGGTTGCCGATGAAGCGGCTCCCGTCGGCGATCGTCAGGACCCAGCCCTCCTGGACCCCGTCGCGGCTGCCGACGTTGATCTCGGCGAGCGTGGAGTCCTCGGAACGGCGGACGTTCAGGACGGTCGAGGAGAGGTTGCGGTCCGCGGGCTGGTAACCGGTGGCGGCTCCGGCGCTGGCCGAGGGGAGCTCGCCGATGTAGGCGACGTAGCGGGCGATGGTGTCCATCGCGCTGTCACGCTCGTCGTTGAGCTGCTGGACTTCCTCCTGCAGGGCACGGCGGGCGGCCTGGGCGATCTCGAGCTGGGAGCGGACGATTCCGAGCTCCTCCTCGAGGTCGACCGACTGGCGTTCGGCGGCGACGGCGCGGGTGCGGAGCGAACGGAGCTCCTCGACGAGGGTCTCGCCGAGTCGCTGCTGGGCCTCCTGCGTCTGGGCCATGATGCCGATGCGGGCCCGGATGTCCTCCTGGCCGCTGCGGGCGTCGGCGAGCTCGCCCTGGAGGCGGGTCGCGTCGGCGACGGCGGAGTCGAAGGAACGCTGGACTTCGGCCAGTCGCATCTCGAGTTCCTTGGTCTGCACCGCATACGCCTGGTCGCTGGCCATGCGGATCTGGTCGCTGGCCTTGAGGGCCTCGTCCAGGGCGTTCTTCTTCGAGGTCATGTCGGCCAGCTTGTCCTTGATGCTGGCGTCGTTGACCGCGTTGACGGCCACGAGCGGGGTGAGCATCACGGCGAGAAGCGCGACGAGCACGAAGAAGAGCTTGGTCAGGAGGTGCACGAGCAAGGTCCTTTCAAGGGCCGGCGGTCGTCCTGTGCCGGCATGGTCGTCGGCCTCCTCCGGAGGCCGCATGAAGTCGAGTCTTGGGGTCCGATCCGGGCCGTTGGAGGCGTTCGATCGAGCCCGAGGGGTCGAAGCTGGTGGGGATTCCGGGTGCGAACCGTACGCGGCATCCCTTGAACGGTTTCTTGTACCCCAATCTGGCCTCTGGTGTCAATCCGAAGGGGTCACGGCGATGCTGGACGGCCTCTCGGGGCTGGTTCCACTCCCAGCCTGCGGTCGGGCGAGGATCGAGCCTGCCGCCGCCGTGGACACGATGGGATTGGGGTCCTCGAGGAGGGTCGCGAGGGCCGCTCGGGAGCGTTCCGTCCGGGCGTGGGCGAGGGCTCCGGCCACCTGGGTCCGCAGGAGCGGATCCTCGGAGGCCGCATATTCCAGGATCACGTCCTCGAGAACCGGTTCGTGCGGTTCGGGAAGCCGCAGGACGGCCCCCGCCGCCGCCACCCGGATCTCCGCGGGCCGCATCTGGTTTCCCTCCGCGAGCACCAGCCGCATGAGCATCGAGCGGGCCTGCTGGTCCTGGAGGCGTCCGAGCATGTCGCAGGCCAGCACCGTGAGTTCGCCCTGCTCCACGGGGGCGAAGAGGGCCGCCCGGATCGGCTCGACGTCCGACTCGTCCCCCAGCATGACGAGGGACTCGGCGGCCTGGAGTTCGGTGATGCGGATCCGCATCGGATTCTCGAGTCGCATGCCTCGCCCG
>JAYZBK010000167.1:0-5305 GCA_036339295.1 Planctomycetota bacterium | reverse complement strand
CCAGGGGGTCGAGGGAGTCGTCGTTCCTCACGGCCCAGCCGAGGGTCGTCGAGCCGTCTCCCTGGATCGCTCGCACCCGGGTCCCCGCATCGATCGCGCCCGCCATCATGCCTTCGGTCTTGTTGATCGCCCCGATGTTGGCGAGGGAGTCGAGGCCGACCTGCTCGACATTCGGGTCGGCGCCGTATTCGACCAGCAGCGAGAAGGCTTCCGGATGAACGCCCCAGGCCGCATTCACGAGATAGGCGGTGTTGCCCTTGCGCGTCGTCACGTTCGGGTCGAACCCGAGCTCGAGCAGGAAGCGGCTCACTTCGAGGTTGGGATTCGACATGGCGGCCATCAGGGGCGTCCGGGTTCCCTTTGCATCGACGTCGTAGGTTGCGCCGGCTTCGATCAGCGTTCGAAGCACCTCGACATTCGGATTGGTCGCGCATGCCGCGGCGAAGGGCGTGCTGGGGGGAAATGTCTCCCCCTCGGCGTTCACGTCGTAGCGTCCCGAGGCGAGCAGGAGGCGCAGCACCGCGGCACTGGGGTTGTTGGCGGCGGCCTCGACGAGGAGGTTGCCCTTGATCACCAGCTTGGGATCGTTCACCGAGGCGATCGCATTCGCATCGAGGAGAAGTCTCGTCACCTCGACGTTCGGGTTGGACTGGACGGCCTTCTTCACGACGGAGGGGGTCGGTGCGAGCCCCGCATCGAGGAGGACCTGGATCGGCGCGGGATCGGTGAGGACCGCGACGGCCCGCCACAGCACGTTCGCCCACCCCTGGAGGCCGACCGACTTCGCGGATGCCTCGGGATCGGCCCCTTCGGCCAGGACCGCCGCGAGTTGTTCCGCCGTGGTCCCGGGTGTCGTGGCAAGGGCGTAGAGCCGTTCGTTCAGGACCTGTTGTTCGTCGTCGGCCCCGGAGGCCGCCGGCCCAGCCTGGGGAAGGACGGTGAATGCGGCGACGAGGACGACGAGGGGGGCGAGACCCATGGCACTGACTCCGAGGCGATCGATCCGGGCTGGAACCTTCCGACGTTGGTCCGTCGGCGGAGGGACTGACTCGTGAACGATACCGTGACGACATGACCAGAATACTGCTGTCACTGGTGATCGCCGCCCTTGCCCCGTCGACCGTGATCGCGGAGGAGATCCGGGTCTTCGTCTTCGCGGGCCAGTCGAACATGGAGGGGGCCGACTCGAGGGTCGCCGACGTCGAACGGTTCCCGCCCTTCGCCGGTGCCGCCGATCGCCGGGAGGACGTGCGGTTCTGGCACGTGATCGGTCGCGAGGACAAGGCGGACTCGAAGGGCTGGGTTCCGCTCCAGCCGGTGCGGAACATGGTCGGGCCGGAACTCGTGTTCGCCCGCGACGTGACGAAGGCGACGAAGGGCGACATCGCGATCGTCAAGGTCGCCGCCGGGGGCACGCACCTCGGGGGCGACTGGAATCCCGACGACCCTTCGGGCTTCGAGATGTACCCGCTGCTCCTGAAGACGGTGCGGGCCGCGATGGCCGATCTCGAGGCCGACGGGTTCGAACCGACGCTCGAGGGCTTCTTCTGGCACCAGGGCGAGAACGACATGTTCGACGAGGAGTACCGGGCGAACTACGGGCCCAACCTCGCGAACTTCCTGGAGCGGGTGCGCACCGACCTCGAGGCGCCGGAACTCCGGTTCTACATCGGCGAACTCTGCACCAAGACGATCTGGGGCATGGACCTTCGACCGCGCATGGCGGACATCGCCCGGGGCCAGCGGTCGGTGACCGAGGTCGATCCGCTGGCCCAGTACGTGCCGACGTCGCACGTCGGGGTCGAGATCGGCGGTGGCCAGGGACTCCACTACCACTACGGCACGCTCGGGCAGCTCGAGCACGGCGCCAACTACGCAACGGCGTACCTCGCGAACGAGGGCGTCGAGCCGAGTCCGCGAGCCGGCATGAAGCGGTGGCCGTACTCCCGCACCCGCGAGGTGGACCTGTGGATCCTCGCCGGTCATCGCAACATGGAAGGCGAACGGGCCTTCATCCAGGAACTCGAGCAGGTCGACGGCGGCAAGGCGATCGCGAGACCGCAGCAGGTCCCGTACCGCTACTCGACCGGGGGCGGGGTGCACGCCTCCGACGACTGGGAACCGCTCGCCCCGACCGGCCTGTACGACACCTTCGGCCCCGAACTCTCCTTCGGCGCCCGGTTGCGGAAGCTCGATCGTCGCCAGCCGATCGCGCTCGCGAAGTTCACCCACAGCGGTTCGCAGATCATCGACTGGACGCCCGAGGGCAGCGTGGCGAAGGCCCGCAACCTGCATCCCGACTTCGTCGCGTTCGTGAAGGCGTCGATGGCCGCGGTGCGTGAAGCCGGGGCCCGACCTCGCCTCGCGGGCATCGTCTACCACGTCGGCGAGAACGACATGTCGTGGCACCCGTTCCGCCAGGGGGCCCCGGAACGCGTGGCCGCGATGATCGCCGGCCTGAGGAAGGACCTCGACACGCCCGACCTGCCGGTCTTCGTCAGCCAGCAACCACCGACCGACCACGAGAGCGTGAACAAGGTCGACGTGGTGGCGGGGATGGCGGCGATGGCGGCCGCGGACCCGAACACCCATCACCGCCTGATGACCGGGTTCCCGCCGCAGGAACGGCAACTCGTCCTCGACACCGAAGCGGTGGTCTGGTTGGGCCGGGCGATGGCGGACTGGGTGGCCGAGGTCGACGACCGCTGACCGCCACCTCTTCTACGAGAGCAGGTCGCGAACCACGTGGCCGTGGACGTCCGTGAGCCGGAAGTCGCGGCCCTGGTACGGGAACGTCAGCCGTTCGTGGTCGAAGCCCATGAGGTGCATGACCGTCGCGTTCAGGTCGTGGACGTGGACCGGGTCCTTGACGATGTTGTAGCCGTACTCGTCGGTCTCGCCGTACACGGTCCCGGGCTTCGTGCCGCCTCCGGCCATCCACATCGTGAAGCACCGCGGATGGTGATCGCGTCCGTAGTCGTTGGCGGTGAGCCGTCCCTGCGAGTACGCGGTCCGTCCGAATTCACCACCCCAGATCACCAGGGTGTCGTCGAGCAGGCCGCGGCGTTCGAGGTCGAGCACCAGCCCGGCCGACGCCTTGTCGGTCTCGCGGCACTGGGTCCGGATGGCACCGGGCAGGCCACCGTGCTGGTCCCAGCCCTGGTGGTAGAGCTGGATGAAGCGGACGTCGCGCTCGGCAAGTCGCCGAGCGAGCAGGCAGTTCGCCGCGAAGGTCCCGGGGTTGCGGGCGTCCTCGCCGTACAGCTCGAAGGTCTCCGCGGGCTCGTCGGACAGGTCGGTCACCTCGGGCACGGACATCTGCATGCGGTGGGCGAGTTCGTACTGGGCGATCCGCGACCGGATCGCCTCGTCGCCCTCGCGTTCCCGCTGCAGTTCGTCGAGTCGACGGATCCCGGCGAGCATGCGTCGCCGCGAGTCGGGCGAGACGCCTTCCGGATCGGCGAGGTAGAGGACCGGATCGGCCCCGGCCCGGAGCTGCACCCCCTGGTGGCGGCTCTCGAGGAAGCCGTTGCCCCAGAGCCGTGCGTAGAGCGGCTGGCCGCCCTTGTCCTTCGTGACGAGGACGACGAACGCCGGGAGATCGTGGTTCATGCTCCCGAGTCCATAGCTGACCCACGAGCCCATCGACGGTCGGCCGGCGATCTGCGAACCGGTCTGGAAGAACGTGATGGCGGGATCGTGGTTGATCGCCTCGGTGTGCATGGAGCGGACCACGCACAGCTTGTCGGCGATGGCCGCGGTGTACGGAAGCAGTTCGCTCACCCAGAGACCGTTCGACCCGTGCTGGGCGAACTTGAACTGGGCGCCCGCGAGCGGCAGCGTCGCCTGGTTGCCGCTCATGCCGGTGAGTCGCTGGCCGCGCCGCACGGAGTCGGGCAGCTCCTCGCCGTTGCGCTCCTGGAGCAGCGGCTTGTGGTCGAGGAGGTCGAGCTGGGACGGGCCGCCGCTCTGCACCAGGTAGATGATCCGCTTCGCCCGCGGCGCGAAGTGGGGGCCCACGGGAATGCCGCCCGCGCCGCCGGGGGAAGTGGACCCGGGAAGCAGCGAGGCGCCGCCCGCCCGTTCGCCGAGGGCCGCGAGGGCGAGGCCGCCGACCGCGCCCATCGAGCCGGCGAGGAACCGCCGTCGCGTCCACCGCATCGGGTCGACCGGGGCGGGCGAGCCGTCGCTCGGGTGGATGGAGATGTCCCGGGGAAAGTTCATCGTCGAGTGGTCGCCGCGTCGGTGTTCATGATGGCCGAGCAGACGAGGGTCATGGCGGCGACCTCCGCGTCGTCGAGACCGTCGGTCCGAGGTGCCTGCCCGGTCGAAGCGAGTGCCTTCGCCGACGCCGGGTCGGACGACGCGAGTTCGCCCGCGTGGATCTCGCGAAGCACCGCGGCCTCGTCGGCGGTCGGTGGTCGCCCCGTCAATCGTCGAAACGCCGACTCGATCGCCTCGTCGGTGGAGTCGTTCCCGGCGAGCACCCGTTCCGCGAGGACGCGGGCCGCCTCGACGAACTGCGGGTCGTTGAGCAGCAGCAGGGCCTGGAGGGGCGTCGCGGTCTCGCTGCGGCGAGCGACGCAGACGTCGCGCTGGGCCGCATCGAGGATGAGCATCGCCGGCGGCGGCGAGGTCCGCTTCCAGAAGGTGTAGAGGCTTCGGCGGTGCAGGCCCTCGCCGGAACTCGTCGGGTACCGACGGCCGCTCTTCTCCTCCCACAGCCCGGCCGGTTCGTAGGGGAACACGCTGGGGCCGCCGATGCGCTCGACCAGCAGGCCGCTCGCGGCGAGGGCCTGGTCGCGCATCATCTCGGCGGTGAGCCGGCGGGCCGGCGCTCGCGCGAGCAACCGGTTCATCGGATCGCGTTCGCGGGCCGCGGCGGAGGCGATCGACGACTGGCGGTACGTCGCGCTGAGGACCAGGCGTCGAAGCATCGCCTTCACGTCCCAGCCCGATTCGATGAAGTCGAGGGCGAGTTCGTCGAGGAGTTCCGGATGCGACGGACGAAGACCCTGCACGCCGAAGTCCTCGGGGGTGGCGACGAGGCCGACGCCGAACGGGATCGCCCAGAGTCGATTGACCGCGACCCGCGCGGTGAGCGGGTGGTCGGGATCGAGCATCCAGTCGGCGAGGCCGAGTCGGTTGCGAGGGAGATCGGCATCGAACGCCGGCAATGCGGCCGGGGTGCCCGGCTCGACGATCTCGCCGGGCCGGTCGTATCGGCCGCGTTCGAGGATGCGGGCGACCCGCGGTTCGGGCAGCTCCTGCATCGTCATGATCTCGGGCGTCGCGTCGAAGGCGG
>JAYZBK010000166.1:0-5788 GCA_036339295.1 Planctomycetota bacterium | reverse complement strand
GGCGCCGAGGCCTGACGAGGCCGGGCCCCCCGCCTCGAGGGCCCCGACCTCCCGGCGCCGACTTCACGGACACGCGCCCCAGGCACTGAAGAGGAGGCCCAGGTCGGACGCTCCGACCGAGCCGTCGCCATCGACATCCCGATCCGACGAGGTCGAGCCCCAAGCCGCGAGCAGCAGGCTCAGGTCGGAACCGGCGACCATGCCGTCGCCGTCGAGGTCGGCGACGCACGCGTCCGGGTCGTCCCGTCGGTGCTCGAGGAGCCAGGCGATCAGTTCGCGTCGGAAGTCGCCGTTGAATGCCGGGCCGTGATCGCCACCCTGGATCGACCAGAGCTCGCTGGTGCCGTGGGATCCACATCCCTCGGCGAAGATCGTCCTCGTGGTCTCTGCGCCGGAGATGCCCCCGACGAGATCGAGCGGCGAGGCGTCCTCCGCGGCCCCGCCGCATCCGTTGTAGTCGGCCCAGGTCGCCACCGACTCCATCGCGCCCGGATAGCAGAGGAAGAACGGGATGATGCATCCTCCGTCGTAGCGAACGACGTCGTCCGCGGTTCCGTGGATCTGCAGGACGTGGACGGGTTCCGACGGAACGCAGTCGGACGGATCGTCGAAGGTCGCGCCGGCGAGGCTGGCGATCGACGCGACCAGGTCGGCGTGGTCGCAGGCCATTCGATACGACATGAACCCGCCGTTCGAATGGCCGACGACGTGGATGCTCCCCGGATCGACGGCCCGACGCTCGACGACCGTCTCGATGAGTCCTCGCAGGAACCCCGAGTCGTCCGGGTCGGCGTTTTCGAAGTCGCAGCAGAAGTTGGTCCCGTTCCAGAATCGATCGCCGTCCGAGTTCCTCGTGCCGTCGGGCACGGCCAGGAGGAAACGCTGCTCGTCGATCTCGCTTCGCAGGTTGAAGTAGTTCTCGTGCCCGTCGCCGTTGCTGGTGAAGCCGTGCAGCGAGACGATCAAGGGGAGGGGCTCGCCCGGGACGGACTCGGAGGGCACGTAGAGGGGGACGTCGCCGCGTTCGGTGGGGATCTGCTCGACGTCCCAGGCCAGGGCCACCGGGGTCACGTGCAACATCGCGGCGCAGGCCATGGCCGCGCCCTTCGAGACTCGTCTTCGCATGTCGATCCAGTCCTGCACCCCTCGGTGCTCGCCCCCGGCTTCATGAAAGGTCCCGAAACAGCATCCGACCTTCATGGGACTCCTCGATCGCTACGAACCGGATCGACATCGGGTTCCCACCATCCGACGATCCCGTCTCGCGTCGCCACGATTCGCCGACATCCCGGGCCGGGTGGGACGCTGCCTTGAACCGATCCGGGAAGGGTGGGCTTGGAGCGGTCGCACCTTGAACGCCCGTTGGTTCGTCGCTCCTCGGCGTCGATCGACGGGAATGGGGTCGATGCCCCGTGGCCACGAGGACGGCGCGAACCCAAGTTCGGAGTATTCTGGTTGGACATCGCCCTGCAGACCCGGCGTCGGCCGGAAGATCGCACGGGCAGCCTCGCACCAAGGTCGGAGTCAACATGACGGAGATCGATCCCGCGTCCACTGCGCTGCTCCTCATCGGGTTCCAGAGGGACTATTTCGATCCCGACGGCATCCTCTACGGCGTGGTGGAGGAACAGCTGCGGTCGAACGACACGCTCGCCAACACCCTTCGCCTGATCGATGCCTGCAAGGACACCGAGATGACGATGGTCCGGACGCCGCTGGTGTTCAGCGAGGACTACGGCGAACTCGAGAACCCCATCGGGATCCTCAAGACGATCCGCGAGGTCGAGGCCTTCAAGGCCGGGACGCGGGGGGCCGAGACGATCGACGCGATCACGGCCTACGGCGACCGGATCGACGAGATCCGCGGGAAGCTCGGCTTCAACGCCTTCGCCCACACGGACCTCGAATCGATGCTGCGGGAGCGTGGCATCGGTTCGGTCGTCATCGCCGGATGCGTCACCTCCATCTGCATCAACGCGACCGCCCTGCACGCCTTCGAGGCCGGATTCGACGTGACCGTCCTCTCCGACTGCACCTCGAGTCGAACCGGCGTCGAGCAGGAGTTCTTCTGCGAAACCGTCTTCCCGCTGTTCGCCACCGTCCGGACGACCGCCGACTTCATCGCGGAGGCCACGGCTCGATGACGGACGGAGAGGGACCGACCGAGCTGGGAAAGGTCGATGTCGCGACGCTCGCGAACTATCGGCTGGTCGATCGCCTGGCGGAATCCGAGCGGCGTCATCGCGAGCTGCTCGACGACCTCCCGGACGTCGTGGTCCGGCTGTCCTCGAAGGGGGAGCTCCTCTACGTCAACAACGCGTGGCGGAATCGGTTCGGTCTCGACCCCTCGGAGTGCATCGGCGGGCGGTTCGTCTCGCATCTCCACCCGGACGATCATTCGCGGTTCGATCGCCTGATCGCGCCCGAGGGGGCCGGGGACGAGGACGATCGGACCCTTCGCATCCTCGACCGGGAAGGTGGGACCCATCTGGTCGAGACGCGGCTCCGGCGACTCGACGACGACGAGATCGTCGGGATCCTGGAGGACGTCACCGTTCGTCAGCAGCTGGAGACCGAGCGGGTGCGGGCCCAGCGGCTGGAGTCCATCGGGCGACTCGCCGGAGGTCTCGCGCACGACTTCAACAACCTGTTGTCGGTGGTGCTGGGCAACGTCGAGCTTGCGCAGTCGCGGCTCGATCCGGATTCGAGGGGGGCGCATGAACTGGAGCACGCCATGCGGGCGTGCATCCAGGCCACCGAGATCGCCAAGCAGATGCTGGTGTTCAGCAAGGGGGGGGATCCTCGGCGACGACCGGAACGCATCGAACGCATCGTGGAGGAGGCCTTCGAGCTCTACCTTCGTGGGTCGCGCGTCGTCGGAGACGTCGAAGTGGAGCCCGGAGTGGGAATGGTCGAGGTCGACGCCTCGCAGATGCACCAGGTGCTCAACAACCTGATCCTCAACGCGATCGACGCCATGCCCGAAGGCGGGACGCTTCGCGGCAGGGTCTCGAACGCGGTCACGTCCGGCGGTGCACCCGGCGTCCTCGTCTCCATCCGGGACGAGGGGCACGGCATCCCGGCGGACCAGCTCGATCAGGTCTTCGAGCCCTACTTCACGACGAAGGACACCGGCAACGGACTGGGGCTGACGAGCACGTACGGCATCGTGATGCGGCACGGTGGGGACATCGAGGTCGACAGCGAGGTCGGGGTCGGCACGGAGTTCCGCATCTTCCTCGAGGCGGTCGAGGACGAGGAACGCGGTCCTGATCGCACGCCGGATCCGGCGGAAGGGGCGCCGGCCTGTCGCGTCCTCCTGATGGACGACGACGACATGGTGCGGGGTGTCATGGTGGCGATGCTGGAGGCCCTCGGCCACTCGGTGGTCGAGAGCCGGCACGGGCAGGAGTGCGTCGACGCCTTTCGAAGCGCGGAGGACGCCGGATCGCCCTTCGATTTCGTGATCCTCGACCTGACCATCGTCGGCGGTCACGACGGTCTCTGGACCATCGGGCATCTTCGCGAGATCGATCCGGAGGTCCGGGCGCTCGTGGCCACCGGCTACAACAACGCGCCCGTGGTCGCCGATCCGGGGGAGCACGGGTTCGTCGGCTCGGTGTCGAAGCCCACCAGCCTCGATGGGCTCCGGGAGAGCATCCGGACCGCGCTCGGTCGAAGCGTTCCGGGCTAGCCCGCCGACTTCATCGCATCGCCGGAGTCGCGGGCGGCGGCGACGATGCGGTCGCCCGCTCGTCTCGCGCCGGCGATGTTGCGAGCGACCGGCCCGACCTCGAGTTCCGCGAGCGGTCCGGAGACGTGGATCCGCGGGTGCCAGCGAAGGAAGTGGTCGACGATCGGGTAGCCGCAGCTGGCGCACGGAAGCGACGCGCTGGCGACGAGGTCGTCGACCAGCGAGCCGCCGGGACGGCGCCGGGCGAATCCGGTCGCGAGCAGGACGCGATCGACCTCCAGGTCCGACCCGTCCGCGGTTCGCAGGACGACCGTCTCCGAGGTCCCGCCGCATTCGGTGATCTCGCCCTCGTGCCACTCGATCCGCTTCCGTCCGATCGCCCGGCGGACGGCGCGGGCCATCTCGGGCGGCATGGAGCCGCGGTGCCTCGCCTCGGTGATCACCGCTCGCCGTCGGTCGGGGTCGGGTTCCTTGCCGAATCCGACCGTGAACTTCGGGCCGAGCCATCCCGGATCGCTGTCGAAGCGGTGTTCGCGGATCGGGTGTCGCGAGATCACGTGGACGCGGTGGCCCTCGTCGACGAGCCGAAGCGCGACATGGCCGGCCGAGATGCCGCCGCCCACGACGAGGATCGTCTCCCGGGAGGCGGGCCACCCGTCGAAGCCGGGCTGGAAGACGTGATGCACCCTCGCATGGTCGCGGGGTGCCCATTCGGGCCACTCCGGCTGGTCGCCGGCCCCCAGCGCGAGCACCACTCGACCGGCTCGGACGCTTCGTCCGTCGGAGAGCCCGATGCTCACGCCGTCCTCGTCGGGGACGCAGGTCGTGGCGCGCTCCCTGATCTGCAGGTCCTCGAGGCCGAGTTCCCCGGCGACCTTCTCGCAGTGCGCGTTGAAGAGCGAGAGGCTGGGCCGTTCGTAGGGCGGCGCGAAGAGGCCGCTGCCTCGATGCTTGCGGGTGCCGGCGAACTTCTGGAGCGACATGGGTTCGACGTCGAGGTTGTGCACCGACGGCGAGCGCAGGAACGTCATGCCGGTCGTGCGGGTGCAATCCTGCCAACGTTCCAGGAGTCGTTCGCCGGGATCCACGATCCGAAGGCGATCGGGCGACACGCCCGCGTCCGCGACGAGGCGGGTGGCGATGTGCACGCCGTGGATCCCGCCCCCGATGATGAGCCAGTCGAGGGTCATGTCGTTCGCGCTGTCACTCGGCCATCCCGTGGGCCTGCTCCGGCTCGGGTTCCCAGCTGGGGAGCGGGTCGGGAAGGTGCATCCATCGCGCGGGACCCAGCTTCATCTCCTCGTCGGTGAGCAGGGCCTCGTCGAGCGTCGCCTCGATCCCCTCGCGGTCCATCCCGACGCCGATGAAGACGATCTCCTGTCGGCAGTCGCCGACCGTCTCGTCCCAGTGACTGTCGATCCAGTCCAGCATGCCCGGATCGGTCGGCCAGCTCTCCCGCTCGACCGCGGCGAACCAGTAGCCGGCGCGATCGATCGAGAGGGAGGCGCCCGCCTGCGACCACACGCCGCAGTGACCGGGGCGCGAGGCGATCCAGAGATAGCCCTTCGAGCGGACGACGCCCTCGAGACCGGTGCCGATCGCCTTCATGAACCGCTGGGGATGGAACGGCTTGCGACGTCGGTAGACGAAGCTGGCGATGCCGTACTCCTCGGTCTCGGGGATGTGCTCGCCGTTGAGTTCCTTGACCCAGCCGGGCATGCGGCTGGCCGTGGCCTCGTCGTACAGCCCGGTGCCGATGACGTTCGCGAGATCGACCCGGCCGTGGGAGACCCGAAGGAACCGGGCCTCGGGGTTGAGGTGGTGGAGGATGCCCTCGAGCCGCTCGGCCTCCGAGTCGTCCACCAGGTCGCACTTGTTGACGACGATCACGTTGGCGAACTCGATCTGGTCGGTCAGGAGATCGACGATCGTGCGCTCGTCCTCCTCGCCCACGCCCATCTCGCGGTCGTTCAGGCTGTGCTTGCTGTCGAAGTCCCGGAGGAAGTTGGCCGCGTCGACCACGGTCACCATGGTGTCGACCTCGGCGAGGGCGCTCAGGCTCCGGCCCTCCACGTCGCGGAACGAGAAAGTGGC
>JAYZBK010000165.1:0-6027 GCA_036339295.1 Planctomycetota bacterium | reverse complement strand
GCTCGCCCTCGCCCCCGTGCTCGCCGCGATCCACGGCGGGTGTGGTCCCGGGAGGGGCTACACCGGCCCCGTCCGCCCGCCGGCGGTCGTGGTCAACATCCAGCCGAATCCGTTCTGGAGCAACCTCGGCGTGACCATCCGGCGGGTCGACGACCTGGCCGTGACCGCGGAGCTCTCGCTCGACGTCCTGCCGGGCGAGCGGACCCTTGAGCTCCAGTTGATCCCCACCTCCCGGGTCCGTCGGAACCAGCTCTCGGGCCCCTTCGCGCAGTCGAATGCGATCTTCAACCTCGAGTGGCGGACGTCGACGACGTGGTCGATCGATCTCCAGGCCGGTGATGCCTACGCGATCGCGGGTCGCTGGTTCGACGGGACCTACACGGTCGAGTTGCAGCGGCTCCCCGAGCGAACCGTCGTCGCGACGAAGACGGTCGACGCCGTTCGGCGACCGCTCTGAGCCAGTTTCGCCGTCCATCGATCCTCGGGGGCGTGCTCAGGCCGGTGCCACGAGCCCGGGAAGGGTCGCGAGGCAGCGATCGATCCGCGCGAGGACGGAGTCCCTGCCGAGGATCGCGAGGGTGTCGTAGATCGGGGGACTGACCGGTCCCCCGCTCACCGCCACCCGCAGGGGCTGGGCGATCCGACCCAGGTTTCCCTCGGCCTCGCGTTCCGCGAAGTCGGTGATCGTCGCCTCGAGGGTCGGCGCGTCGAAGGGCGAGATCGCCTCGAGGGCCGGACGGATCCGCTCCAGGAGCTCCATGCCCGTCGGGTCACCCTTCGTCATGGCCTTTCGGACGGGCTTCGAGACGGTCCACTCGATGGCGTCGTCGGGAAGGACGAGGAAGCGATTGGTCCGGAACGGCTCGTCGAGCGTCTTGCTTCGTTCCCGGCTCGCCTCGCAGAGGATCGCGAACTGATCGGCGTCGAGCCGCTCGAGGAAGACCGGGTGGTGGGCCTCCGCGTGCCGCCGGGCCTTCTCCGCGAACTCCTCGGGCGACATCGCCTGGATCGCATCGAGATTGAAGGCGAGGAGCTTCTCGCGGTCGAATCTCGCCGGCGTCTTCTGCACGCGGTCGAAGTCGAAGTGCGATCGGAGGAACTCGTTGTCGAACTTCTCGCGATCCTCGCCCGCGCTCCAGCCGTTGAGGGCGAGGAAGTTGCAGAGCACGTCGGGCAGGTAGCCCGACCGGCGGAAGTCGGCGACGTTGATCTCCGGCAGCGGGACCTCCAGCCGTCCGGCGATCGCCTCGAGCGTGTCGAGGTCGAGCTGGACCGTCTTGTCCCCGAGCCACCGGGTCCACGTCTCCCGGTCGACGATCGGGACCCCGTCGACGCCATCGGGGCAGTCCTCGAGCCCCAGGTCGCGGACGGCCGCCCGAAGCGCCTTGTCCTTGTCCCGCTTGCTCATCTTCGAGCCGTCGGGGTTCATGATGAGGGAGAGATGGCCGTACGTCGGCCGGGGGAATCCGAGGGCGTCCTGGAGGAGCATGTGCTTGGCGGTGTTGTTGAAGTGCTCCTGTGCGCGGAGGACGTGGGAGACCTCCATCAAGGCGTCGTCGACCACCACGGCGAAGTGGTAGGTCGGGAAGCCGTCCGCCTTCCGGATCACGAAGTCGTCGACCTCGCCCGCGGGCAGCGTCGCCTCCCCGAGGACCTCGTCGACGATCGTGATCGACTCGTCGGGGGTTCGGAACCTGATGACCGAAGGCTCCCCCGCGGCGAGCTTCGCCGCGACCTCGTCGGCCGAGAGCTCGAGCGCCGCACGGTCGTACCGGTACGCCTGCTTGGCGTCGCGGGCGGCCTTCCGCTTGGCGTCCAGCTCCTCGGGGGTGTCGAACGCGTGATACGCCCTCCCTTCCGCGACGAGGCGGTCGAGGTGCTCGTGGTAGATCGGGAGCCGCTCGCTCTGGAAGTACGGTCCGTGGTCCCCGCCCCCGCATCCCTCGAGTCCGTCGAGCGTCGGTCCTTCGTCCCAGTCGATCCCGAGCCACGCGAGATCGCGCATGAATCCGAGACTCGCGGCCTCGGAGCTTCGCTTCTGGTCGGTGTCCTCGATGCGCAGCGTGAATCGTCCGTCGCGTCCCTTGGCGAAGGCCCAGCAGAAGAGCGCCGTGCGGGCGCCGCCCACGTGAAGGTGGCCGGACGGGCTGGGGGCGAATCGGGTGACGACGGTCATGGCGGCTCCTGGAGGCGGGTTCGGTCGAAGAATACCGACCGCATCTGCCCGGAGACGGCTCGCTTCGGCTCGTCGAGGATGGGATGATCGGATTCGTGACGGATTCAGAGCGGGAATTCACCTTGACACCGGTGTCCGCGAAGCGGATCGGACTGCTCTCCGACTCGCACGGCGAGGCGGCGCGGACCGGACGAGCCCTCGATCTCCTTCTCGATCGCGGCGCGGACCTCCTCATCCATCTCGGCGATCTCGGTTCGGAGGCCGTCGTCGACCGCCTGGCCGGGCTCCCGGCGATGATCGTCCTCGGCAACGTCGACCCGCCGTCGCTCGGTCGCTACGCCGAATGGCTCGGGATCGCGGTGGACGGCCGGGCGGTCCACCTGCAGGTCGGTGGGCGGCGACTCGCGGCGACGCATGGTCACCTGGAGGAGGTCTGGACCGACCTCGTCGCGACCGCGCCCGACTACCTCCTGCACGGACACACCCACGAGGTCCGCGATGAGCGGCACGGGGGGATCCGTTTCGTGAATCCCGGGGCCGTCGACCGCGCCGACCGCTGGACCGTGGCGATGCTCGAACCCGAGTTCGACCGACTCGAGATCATGGACATCCCCCCGTCCTGAGGTCCGCCCGGGCATCGAGCCCCACGGGCCCGCGTCACCGACGACCGGGTGGATCCGGCCGAGGGTGGAGCGTCGCCATTGACGCATCCCGGCCGCAGCGGCGGCGAACACGATCGCATGGCGAATCTCGTCCTCCTGTCCCAGCTCGCCGTCACCTGGTTCCTCGCGGGTCTCATCTGGACTATCCAGGTGGTGCACTATCCGCTCTTCGCGGCGGTGGGCGAGGATCGCTTCGTCGCCTACGAGACGTCCCACGCCCGGCTCATCACCCTCGTGGTCGGGCCGGCCATGCTGCTCGAGGTGGCCCTGGCGGGACTCTTCCTCACCATCCGCCCGGCCGCGGTTCCCGCGTGGGTCGCGTGGGTCGGAGCCGGACTGGTCGGCATCATCTGGCTGTCGACGGCCCTCATCCAGGTGCCCGCCCATGGTCGGCTCGCGGACGGCTTCGATGCCTCCACCCATGCCTTGCTCGTGGGATCGAACTGGATACGAACCCTCGCCTGGTCCGCGCGAGCCCTGCTGCTCGCCTGGGCGGCGTGGCTCGTGATCGACGGCGCGACCGGCGGCCGGGACCTACCGTGACGCCGGGAAGGCGCCCCTTCGAATCGAGGATCCGATGACCACCATGAACACCGAACAGACCACCGGCCGTTCCTCCCTTCCAGCGACCCTCGCCGAGCTTCGGGCTTCGGGCTGGAGCTCCCGCTCGGTCAAGGAGGAGCTCCGGGAGAACCTCGTCGACGCCCTCGAACGAGGCGACGAGCTCTTTCCCGGCGTCCTGGGATACGACGACACGGTGGTCCCGGAGGTCGTCCTGGCGATCCTCGCGGGCCACGACCTGCTGTTCCTCGGCGAGAAGGGGCAGGCGAAGAGCCGCATCATGAGGCTCCTGCCACGGTTCCTCGACGAGTGGATCCCCTTCCTCGACCTCGAGGGCTGCCCGGTCCACGAGGATCCGGATCGCCCGATCACGACCGTCGGCAAGCGGACCGTTCGCGATCTCGATCCCGCGGAGATCCCCATCGCCTGGTGGCATCGGGACGATCGGTACGCCGAGCGGCTCGCCCCCGGGACCAAGTTCGCCGACGTCATCGGCGAGATCGACCCCGCGAAGGTCGTCGGGGGCGCCAGCCTCGGCGAGGAGGACGCCATCCATTTCGGCCTGGTCCCTCGGATGCACCGTGGCATCTTCGCGATGAACGAGCTGCCGGACCTCGACGAGCTCGTCCAGACGGGTCTCTTCAACATCCTCGAGGAGCGTGACGTCCAGATCCGCGGCTACCCCGTCAGCTTCGAGCTCGACGTGGCGCTGGTCTTCAGTGCGAACCCCTCGACCTTCAATCGATCCGGGAAGGTCATCCCCCAGCTCAAGGACCGGATCGGGTCGACGATCCGGACCCATTACCCGGAGGATCGGGCGATCGGCATGGCCATCACCCGGCAGGAAGCCGGGCTCGATCTCGGAGGGAGGCACCCGGTCGTGGTGCCGCCGTTCATGGACGCCGTCGTCGAGGAGATCGCGGTCTCCGCCCGGAGATCCCCCTACGTGGACCACGAGAGCGGCGTCTCCGCCCGCTTCGCGGTGGCGAACTGGCGGGCCATGGTCGCCTCCGCCCGTCGCCGCGGCATCACGCTCGGCGAATCGCCGGCGGTGCCTCGGATCAGCGACCTCGCCCACCTCCACTCGACCGCGACCGGCAAGCTCGAGCTCGATCTCATGGGCAGCCACCAGATGGACGAACGACGCGTGATCGAGTCGATCGTGGCCGATGCGGTCTCGGTGGTGTTCCGTGAGCTCGTGGACGAGGCCGGGCTCGAGACGATCGCCGAGGTGTTCGGCCAGGGCGTCCGGATCGAGGTCGGGGACCTCGTCCCCAGCAGCGACTACGAGGGACTCATGCAGCGGGTCCCCGAGGTCTGGCAGAGGGCCCTCGAGGTCAATGCGGCCACCGACCCCGCGGTCCGCGCCTCCGCCGCCGAGTTCCTGCTGGCGGGCCTGCACGCGACGGACCGGATCTCCCGGTCGGAGCGGTTCGGGCGCACGATCTACGAGACGGGACCGTGACCGACCGGCAGGGTCCGAGCCCCGACCGCCGCCTGGGCGGGATCGTCCACACCTACCGAGGCTACGACCCGGTGAGGTTCCCTCCTCCGTCGGCGCCTCCCGGTGACGGGATGGCCGGGCTGGGGGATCGAATGCTGGCCTCCGGCTCGCGTCGGCGCTTCACCCCGGAGGAACTCGCCGAGGCGATCCGCATCCCGCCCGAGGCGATCGGCGGGCTCGGGCCGTCCATCGAGGCGCTGCTGGCCCAGCTCGAGGCGCGGCGTCGTCGCCTTCTCGAGCACTGGAATCCCCGCCCCACGCTCCGGGAGGCCGACCAGCAGGTGGATGACCGGGCCGGGCCGGTGCTCGGGAATCGAACCCTGCCGGAGGACTTCCGCGAGCGGCTCGCCCGCGAGATCGCGGAGCGGCAGATCCACGGACTCGAGCGGCTCTGGTACCACCTCGACCGGGACGACCCGGACCAGGCGGCCGTTCGAGATCGTCTTCCCGGCATCGTCCAGTCGATCGCCGAGCTCGAGGCGGTCCAGGGCCTGGTGGACGGCTGGTCCTTCACGGGCCGGGCGGTGCCGTCGATCGAGCAGGCGATCGCCCTCCGGGAGGAACTCGAGGCGATCGAGCGCCTGATCGAGCAGCTCGAGGAGGCGTTGAAGAACGCCCGCCCCGCCATCGTGGATCTCGACGAGCTCCGCGAGTTCGTGGACGAGCCCTCGCTCTCCGAGTTCGAGGCGATCCGCGAGCGGGCCCGAGAGCTGCTCGAGGAACTCGCCGTGCAGGAAGGACTCGTCCGGGACGAGGAGGGTTGGTCGCTCGGACCGAAGGCGATGCGTCGATACCAGTCGACCCTGCTGGCCTCCGTCTTCTCCTCGATGCAGGGAGGGCGGCACGGCCGGCACGATCCGGTGGAGCAGGAGGATGGAGCGATCGAGCTCCCGTCCACGCGACCGTGGTCCTTCGGCGACCCGGCATCCTCGCTCGATCTTCCGGCCTCGATCGTGAACGCGGCCTCGCGCGGCGGCGAGGAACTGTCGATCCGCCCGGAGGATCTCGAGGTCCACCGGACCCGGTCGACCACCAAGTGCTCGACCGTGGTCATCCTCGACATGTCCGGATCGATGCGATGGGGCGGCCAGTACATCGCGGCCAAGAAGATGGCCCTCGCCCTC
>JAYZBK010000164.1:0-3482 GCA_036339295.1 Planctomycetota bacterium | reverse complement strand
CGCTGCCCCCGCTCACGACACGACCGAGATCGCCCGGGAGCACGCACGACATCTGCGCCGGGATGTGCCAGTCGGTGATCACCGGGATGTGGTCGCTCGCATCGAACAGGGCGTCGGCGAGGGCGTTGGACCGGCCGATCTGGGAGGGGTAGTAGAAGTTGTTGCCGTCGTTGATCGAGTCGTTGTAGTGATTGCCGTCGTTGCCGAAGGCCCGGTACGTCGAGGACTCGATCGAGAGGCCCGCTCCATCGGACAGGGCGGTGCTGAAGAGCTGGAGATCGAATCGATCATCCATGCCCCCGCCGACGAGGCCCCGGGAGGACAGCCGGGGACTCTGCGTGTGCTTGATCGCGTTGGAGGGCCCGCTCCAGCTTCCCGTGCCGATCGGATCCTCCGCGCGTCCGTCGCCGGCGGAGAGGAATTCCTGGTAGGCGCCCTCGTTGTTGGAATAGACGTTGAAGTCCCCGAGGTAGACGATGTTGGAATTCGCGGGCAGCGAGTCCGCGTCGTTCCTGATCGCCTCCGCGCCCGAGAGCCTGATGGCGGCATCCGACGAGGAGTTGCTCGCCTTCAGGTGCATGGAGTAGATCCAGACCACGCCCGCGGCATCCGTCGATCCCTTCAGCCGAAGCTGCCAGCGATCGGCGTCGCGGCCGGCTCCCGTGAAGATGTCGCGATGGCCGGAGGTGATCTCCTGGAAGATGTCGTCGCGGTAGAGAAGAAGCTGCGCCCCGCCGGAGTTGTCCTCGCTGCCCGAGCTCGTGTAGATCGCCTGGGCGTAGGACACCCCGGGGATGCCATCCTCGACCATGGCGATGATCGCCGCTCGCTCGGAGGACACCACCTCCTGGAGCGCGATGATGGCCGGAGCGGTCGCGAAGCCCGGCCGATCGTCGGCCGCGGCCGCCGCGAAGACGTCCTGGATCGCGGTGGGATCGCCGATCGCCTTGGCGATGTTCCAGCTGAAGCACCGGACCTGTGCGTCGGCGGTCGATGGGATCGCGGAAAGCAGGCAGATCGACCCGAGGACCGCTCGCCACCTGGATGTGATCGCTGATCTCATGACTCGAAAGTGCCCCGGGGACGCCGGACCGGGCGCCTGAACGACGTTCTCATGGTCCGGATCGAGTGTAGGGCCATCTCCCGCGAGACCCCACCCAATTCCACGGGTCGGGGCCGAATCACGATCGTCGGTGGATCGGGGAGCCGCCAGCGGGCGTCAGGCGGCCCTGGGGCCGTCGTCGTCGAAGTCCATCGAGGCGAGATCGACCAGTTCCCGGGCCAGGACCTCGATGCGTCGGCAGGCGTCGTCCGCGGCCCGAAGGGCCGCTTCGACCGTCGACGGGTCGGCTTCGTCGGACCGGGCGGGGAACGGGAGCGAGACCGGGGTCTCGTCGTAGTCCACCTCGACGACCTCTCGATCGTCGACCATGTGCCATCCGTTGGGGAGCGCCGTTCGCTTCATGCCCGAGTCCTTTCCGGACCCCGTCACCACGTCGGGGTCCGTCGGGATCATCGACCCGCAGGAGGGTCGACTTTGCCCAACCGCCCCGCGAGCGGAAGAACGGTCCCGGAGGATTCCGACGTTTCGAACGACCGGACGGCCGTGGATTGTTCTCGGACGAAAGGATCAGTCGACCGCGTCGGCCGCGGCCTCCCCCTCCTCGAACACCCTCCGGGCCCGGCGGAGGAACGCGTACACCACGCCGATCGCGAGGACGGACGCCGCGAGGACGCCGGCGGCGATGCCACCGGCCAGGACGAGCGAGTCCCGATCGAGCGGGGCCTGCACGAGCGTCGCGTAGGCGGCGCCCCCGATCGCGTTCCGTTCGGGGGGAAGCGTCGCCCGCGCCCGATCGACCCGGCGAGGCGCCTGGCGCGCCGACTCCGAGGCCATCGAGGTGGCGACGACGTCGAGGGTCGCCTCGAGACTCCGCGCATCCGCGCCGGAGAGCACGAGCCGGAGCTTTCCATTCCCCTCGTCCTCGAAGGCGAGATCGTCGGCGAGCATGGTGGCCGTGACCCGCTCGTCCGCCGGGGCGAGCCCTCGGGCGACGAGTCGGCCATGGACCAGCGCGACGAAGGCCGGGTCGGTGGCGAGGGCGCGATGCCAGTCGTCCCAGGCCGCATCCTCGTTCGCGACCAGGGCCTGTCCGGCGGGAGTCGCCGCGGTCAGCGAGACCGTCGCGACCCCGGGACGCGGGATCAGCTCGTTCGTGGCGAACCAGCCGGCGGCGACCGCCATGCCGACCAACCCGACGAACCAGACCACCACCGCGACCGAGCGGGGTCGAGCCCACCGCCGCACCATCTGCTGCTCGCTCCGGCCGAGGAACTCGCGAACCTGCTCGAGTTCCTGTCGTTGGGCCTCGATCCGCTGGAGATCCTGCCCGGCGGCCGCTCCCGGCGAACCGTTCCCGGATCGACGAACCGCCACGGCCGCGCGGAGCACGGCGAGACGCTTCCGCCGTCGATCGAGATGCTGCTGGAAGTCGGCGATGCGTTCCGCCTTGCCACGGAGTCGCTTGGCCATCTCCTGGGCCTGCCCTCGATCGTTGGCCATCGCCAGGGCGGTCTCGAGTTCATCGCTTCGACGCTCGGCCTTCCGGCATCGATCCTTCAAGGACTCGTAGCGGCCGCGGTCGACGCCGCCCTCGGCATCCCCCGAGGCCGATGCCGCCTCGAGCTCCGCGATGCGCGACTCGAGCGGGCCTCGGACCTCGGCGACCGCAGCGGCCAGGGCCTCCGGGTCGACGCGGGACTCCGCATCGGCCAGGAGGCGACGAGCCTCGGCGAGGTCCTGCTCGAGCTGGTCGATCCTCACCCCGGTCGATCTTCGACGCGACTCCAGCATCTCGTCGGAACCCGAACCCGCGGCCTCGTCGAGCCGGGATCGAAGCGTCTCGATCTGCGACTCCAGTTCGGGGACCAGGGCCATCGCCTCGGCACCTCGCTCGAGCCGGGGCGCATGCTCGGCCACCACCTGCGCGAGTTCCGCAAGCTTCGTGCCGGCCAGTCCGAGCTGCCGATCGTCCTCCTTGATCCGGTCGTCGAGCGTCCTGATCCGCTCGGTCGCGGCCTGCAGCGCGCGATTGGTCTCGGAGGCCCGTGCCTCGAGGAGCTCGAGGGCCTCCTCCCGGTCCGCGGCCGACTGCTCGTGGACCATGCACGCCTCCTCGAGCTCAGCGACCTCGGCGGTCAGTCGGTCGATCGTGCCGCGGGACGCCTCGGACTCCGACTGCCGGGCCTCATCGGATTCCCGAAGCCCTTCACGCGTCTCCTCGAGCTCCGCCCGCCGGGCATCGATCTCCTCGGAAAGGGCCAATCGCGTCTCTCGTGCCTCTTCGAGCTCTCCACGCAGTGCATCGAGCTCGGCGTCGAGCGACTCCCCACGGCGACGGGCTTCCGCCTCCCGTTCCGCGAGGGCCGCACGCTCGGACTCGGATGCGGCCAGTCGTTCCGCGGTCTCGACCGCGGTCCGC
>JAYZBK010000163.1:0-49032 GCA_036339295.1 Planctomycetota bacterium | reverse complement strand
TACGCCTTCGGCGGCGGATGAAGCGGAACGGGCGTCGAGGCCGCTAGGACGACCGACGCACCCCGCCGCCGGGTCGATCGCCCGGGTTGATGGGCTTCGAGGCGCCCTTGCGACGGCCCCCGTGTCCGATGCGGTCGCCACCCCGCGCCTTGCGGGCCTTCCCCGACTTGGCCGCGGCCTTCTTCGATCCTCGGCCGCGGCCACCGCGCCCCTGCTTCCTCCCCGTCGCCTCGTCCGCCGCCGGCGTCGGTTGGAACCCATCGAACGACTCGATCTCGTCGGGGGCGCGCTCGATGCCCCACTCGTCGAGTTCGGCCGCGAGGATCGTCTTGTCCTTCGGGGCCTTCTTCCGCGAAGCGGGTCCCTTCCTCGCGGCGTCTTCCTTCCTCGGGGCGGCCTTCCTGCCGGCCGAGGCGCCTGGTGCGGCCGGACGGCCGGGGCCCGAGGCGGACTCGCGGAACGGCTCGAGCCGGGCGGCCTTCGAACCACTGCGGAACTTCTCGAGCTTCGCCCGGTCCTGCGGTCGCACGAACGTCTCGATGTCGGGGATCGACTCCGGACGGATCCGCTCGCCCACGATCCGGGAGATCGTCTTCCATCGACCCTTCTCGGGCGGCGAGACGAAGGTGAACGACTCGCCGAATCCCCCGCCGTGGCCGGCGCGACCGATGCGGTGCACCCACTCCTCGGCCGAGAGCGGCAGGTCGTAGTTGATGACCGTGCGGACCGCGTCGATGTGGAGCCCGCGGGCGGCGACGTCGGTCGCGACGAGCACGGAGGACACGCCGTCGGCGAAGAGGTCGAGGGCGCGGTTGCGCTGGTTCTGGCTCTTGTCGCCGTGGACGAGGCTCGTCGAGATGCCGTGGTTCCGCAGGGCCGCGTGGACCCAGCCCGCCCGGCGACGCGTGCGACAGAAGACCAGGACCCCCCGACGCTCCTCCGCCACCACCAGCTGCAGGAGCAGGGCGACCTTGAGCACGTCGTCGATCTCGAAGAGCCGGTTGCCCAGGTGCTCGGCCGCCCGCGTGTGTCGCCCCTCCTCGACCCGGACCGGCTCCCGCAGGAACGTCCGGGCGAGATCCTCCATCGCGGCGGGCATCGTCGCGCTGAAGAACGCCATCTGGCGGGTCTCGGGCATGCGCTCGAGGATCGTCCGCATCTGCGGCCGGAATCCCATGTCGAGCATGCGGTCGCCCTCGTCGATCACGAGGTGCCGGATGAACGCAAGGCTGAGGACGTCGATGTCCATGAGCTCCCGGAGCCGACCCGGGGTGCCGACCAGGAGGTCGACGCCGGCCTCGATGCGTTCGCGCTGCGGCTTGACCGCCGCCTTGCCCCAGACCGCGGTCACCTTGACGAGAGAGCCCTTCGTGAGGCTCCGGAGTTCCGCCGCGACCTGCTGCGCGAGCTCCCGGGTCGGGACGACCACGAGCCCTCGGAGTCGCCGGCGCGGATCGACGTAGCGACCGCCGGGATCACCACCCTTGTGGCGTCGCGGCCGCCTCATCATCGGCGGCGGCTCCGAGATCAGTCGGTGGGCGAGCGGGATGCCGTAGGCGAGCGTCTTCCCGGTCCCGGTGGGCGCCAGGCCGATCAGGTCGCGTCCGATCGCGAGCGGGCCGATCGCCCGGCGCTGGATCGGCGTGGGGTGCTCGAAGCCGAACGACTGGATCCCCTTCAGGACCACCGGCTCGATCGGCAGGTCCTCGAAACGATCGAACGCCTGCTGCGGGGCGGCGGCAGGCGTCTTGGACGGATTCTCGGACGACTTCGAGGGCTCGCTCATTCGTGGAGAGGGTAGCGGGGTTCCATGTGTGCGGCATGGACGGCTTCGTGGTGCCGGATCCGGCCGGTTCACGGCCTTCGATCGATCGTCGGGCTTCAGTCGCCCCCGGGTCGGGCCGATGCAAGGGGTGCCGCCGAGCGACGACCCATGGAGGGGTGGGCCGTCCTCGGCGGTTTTTTCGTGCCGATACGCTCTCCGGCATGGCAGAAGCGAACAGCGGTCTCCGCGCCCTCGTCAGCGGCCTCGGCCTGCTGGTCACCCGCACCGTCGGACGATTCGTCCCCGATCCGTTCCTGCTCGCCATCGGGCTGACCGCGCTGACCGCCCTGCTCGCGCTGGTGCTTCCCGGCACGTTCGCCGATCGCGATCCCGAGCAGTCGAAGGCGATGCTGCTGCTCGACGCCTGGTGGGGCAAGGACGGCATCTGGAAGCTGCTCGCCTTCGCGATGCAGATGGCGCTGGTCCTCGTGACCGGCTACGCCCTCGCCGCGAGCCCGCCGGTGCGCCGCGGCATCGATGCGATCGCCGAGCTCCCGCGGTCGACCGCCTCCGCGGCCGGCCTCGTCGCCTTCGTCGCGATCCTCGCCGGCCTCGTGAACTGGGGACTCGCCCTCGTGGTCGGCGCCCTGCTCGCCCGCGCCGTGGGCCGCGGCCTCGAACGTCGCGGGATCCCCTGCCACTACCCGTTGATCGCCGCCGCGGGCTATCTCGGCATGCTCGTCTGGCACGGCGGGTTCAGCGGCAGTGCGCCGCTGAAGATGACGACCGAGGCGGCCGCCCGCGAGATCCTCCCGGCGGAGCTCGTGGCGGAGCACGCGGCCGGCGGCATCCCGCTCTCCGAGACCCTGCTCTCGCCGATGAACCTCTTCGTCTCGCTCGGCCTGCTCGTGATCGCGCCGATCGTCTGCCTCGCCCTCGCGCCGACGAAGGCGGCCGAACTGCGGGGGCCGCGCGACCTCGGGATCGAGTTCAAGGACGACGAGGACTCGTCGGGCGACGAGGGCGGCTGGCCCGGGGTCGTGCTCGGCGTGGGGCTCGGCCTCGCCCTGCTCGCGGGCTTCGTCGTCTACCTCGCCCGCGACGAGGCGGGACTCGGTCGACTGGGCCTGAACCAGATCAACGCGGCGATGCTGGGCCTCGGCCTCGTGCTGCACGCCTCGCCCATCCGCTACCTGAAGGCGGTCGAGGAGGCGGCCCGCGGGGCCGCGGGCATCATCGTCCAGTTCCCGCTCTACGCCGGGGTGATGGGCATGATGGCGGCGAGCGGCCTGCTCGCGATGTTCGCCGACGTGGCCAACCGACTCAGCACGCCGGAGACGCTCCCGCTCTTCACCATGGCGAGCGCCGGGGTCGTCAACGTCTTCGTTCCCTCGGGCGGCGGGCAGTGGGCCGTGCAGGGGCCGATCGCGATGGAGGCCGGTGCGGTCGACGGCGTCCCCCTCGGCAAGATGATCATGAGCGTCGCGTACGGCGACCAGCTGACGAACATGCTCCAGCCGTTCTGGGCGCTGCCGCTCCTGGCCATCACCGGCGTGAAGGCGCGGGACATCGTCGGCTACACCGCCCTCGTCATGCTCGTGGCGGCGGCGTGGATGGCGATCGGCCTGCTCGTCTTCTGAGTCAGCCGACGCACCACGCGTACTGGTCGACGTAGTCGACCTCGCCGCCCAGCGCCTTCGCCGCCCGCCACGGCCAGCGGGGATCCCGCAGGAACTCCTTGCCGATCGCGATCGCGTCGGCGTCGCCGCGTTCGAGGACGTCCTCCGCGAGAAGCGGGTCGCCCAGCTCCCCGACCGCGATCACGGGCATGCCGTCGACGGCGTGCTTCACCGCCGAGGCGTACGGGACCTGGAAACCCGGGGCGACGGGGATCTCCGCCTTGGCGTTGCCCCCGGTCGAGACGTCGACCGCATCGCACCCCCGGGCCTCGAGGGCGCGGGCGAAGGCGATCGAGTCGTCGGTGCTCCAGCCGCCGAGGTCGTCGCGCCAATCGGTGCCGCTGAACCGGACGATCAGCGGCAGGCCGTCCGGCATCGCGGCCCGCATCGCGTCGAAGCACTCGAGGGGGAATCGCATGCGGTTCTCGAGCGACCCGCCGTACTCGTCGGTCCGCTCGTTCGAGAGCGGCGACAGGAAGCTCGACAGGAGGTAGCCGTGCGCGGCGTGCATCTCCACGAGGTCGAAGCCGATCCGCGCGGAGCGACGAGCCGCGGTCGCGAACGCGGTCCGGACCTCGTCGAGGTCGGACCTGTCCATCGAATGGGCGTGGGGCGCGATGTCCTCGTAGCTGTTCCCGCTCGCGCCGACGGAGGTCCATCCGCCCTTCTCGGGCGGCACGTACCCCCGGGTGGCCGCCCACGGACGGGCGTGGGACGCCTTGCGGCCGGCATGGGCGAGCTGGATGCCCAGGACGGAGCGCGGCGCCACCGACTTCACGGTCTCCACCACGGACGCGAGCGCCGTCTCGCAGGCGTCGTCCCAGAGTCCGAGGCAGTTGGGCGTGATCCGACCCCGGGCCTCGACCGCGGTCGCCTCCGTGATCACGCGGCCGGCCCCGGAACAGGCGAGGCTGCCCAGGTGGACGTGCTGCCAGGCCGAGGCCACGCCGTCCTCGGAGGAGTACATGCACATCGGGCTGACGACGATCCGGTTCGGCATCCGGACGTCGCGGAGCTGGAGCGGCTCGAAGAGCCTCGGTGGTCGGCCGGAAGGACGCTGGGGAGTCTGGTCGCTCATGACCGGGAGCGTAGGGCCCCCGGGGCCAGCCCGGGGGCGATCCACCCGAAGTCGTCGCTATCATCCGGGTCCCGCCGGAGGATCCTCCGGCCCCCGCGTCACCACCCGGAACCAGCGAGATGCCGATCAAGGCCACCGAAGTCAAGAAGGGCCAGTTCCTCATCTGGGAGGGCCAGCTCCACCAGGTCCTCGAGACCGAGCACGTGAAGCCCGGCAAGGGTCCGGCCTACGTCCAGGCGAAGATGCGGAACGTGAAGATGGGCGGGATCAAGATCAACCGCCTGAACTCCGACGACCGCCTCGACGAGGTGAACGTCGACCGACGCGAGAGGCAGTTCCTCTACGACTCCGGCGGCCGCGGCGAGGGTCCGTACGTCTTCATGGACAACGAGACCTACGACCAGATCGAGGTCGACTCCGACACGCTCCCGAAGGAGCAGAGCCAGTGGCTCAAGGAGAACACCGAGTGCATCGTCAGCATGTTCGACAACAAGCCGTTGTCGGTGCAGCTGCCCGCCTCGCTGGAGCTCACCATCTCCGACACCGCGCCGCAGGCCAAGGGCGCGACGGCCAGCAACCAGAACAAGGAGGCGTTCGTCGAGACCGGCGCCCGCATCCGCGTCCCGCCCTTCATCGAGATCGGGCAGGTGGTGAAGGTCAATCCCGAGACCGGCGAGTACATGGGCAAGGCCTGATCGCTCGCGAGGGACGATCGACGGCCCCGTGGGCCGGTGCTAGAGCGGCGAGATGAACTGACCGGTCCGCGACTCCATGTCGCGGACGAAGTCGACGTCCCCGGACACGAGGCCCGCATACACCCGTGCATGCCGGATCGCCTCGCAGTCGCGGCCGAGGGCGGCATGCGATTCCGCGAGCGCCCGATGCGCGAGCGCCCGGTGCGGTCCGTATCGGTCGAGGGTGCGGTCGGCCTCCTCGGCCAGGTGCTCCAGTCGACTTCGGAGGGAGAAGAGGGAGGCTTCGTCCCCCCGCGTCTCCGACCGCCTCATCCCCTCGCCGAGACGACGAGCCTGGAAGACCGCGGAGGCCAGCCGGTCGGCGGTTCCCGGGCGGCCGTGGAGGGCCGGGCCGAAGTCGTCGAGACCCGCATGGTCGAGATCGCGGCGAGCCAGCGCGTCCGACTGCCGTCGACACCGGTCGATGATCCGATCGAGGAGCTCGATCGTCTCGGTCGTCTGGACGTGGTCGAGCAGGGCGTCCCAGTCGGCCGCGCCGAATCCGACGGGGCGCTCGAGGCCGAAGAGCCAGTCGCCCCGCCAGGTGGGCACGGTTCCGCGAGGATCGCCGAGGAGCACGCGAACGAAGGCCGTCGCATCGAGCCGGCTTTCGGGGATCACGCCGAGCCTGAACCGCTCCGGAGGACCGTCCACGTCCGGCCTCCACTCCGTCGTGGGATCGACGTCGCGGAACCAGAACCGCCCGGAAGGGCACGGGTAGAACGGCGTGTCCGGACGGAGCACCGCCTCGTCGCTGAATTCGAATCGAAGGCCGCTCGGCAGCGTGGGCATGATCGGTCCCTCCGGACGCGAGTCCACGTCGGCCCCGATCGCGTTCAGGCGGATCGGGGGCGGGTCGTCCGAGGTCGCCCACCGCGACCTGCGGGCCCCGGGGCCGACCGGCATCCATGCCGAGCCCCCTGGGGCATCAGGGAGAATCCGGTGGGATCCCGACTCTTTCGGAGGGCGGCGGCCTTCGATCGAACGACGTCGACGGTTCAGACGACGCCCTGGTCCTGCATCGCCTTGGCGACCTTCAGGAAGCCGGCGATGTTGGCGCCATCCAGGTAGTTGCCCGGGCGACCGTAGGCCTCCGCGGCCTCGAGGCAGTTCCGGTGGATGTCCTTCATGATGCCGTGGAGTCGGCGATCGACCTCCTCGCGGCTCCAGAACGTCCGGCTGGACGCCTGCGCCATCTCGAGGGCGCTGACCGCGACCCCGCCGGCGTTGGCCGCCTTGCCGGGGGCGTAGAGGATCCCCTTCTCGTGGAAGAGGTCCTGTCCCTCGGGGGTCACCGGCATGTTGGCGCCCTCGCTGACGAGCCGGCATCCTCCGGCCACGAGGTTCGCGGCATCGACGCCGTTGATCTCGTTCTGCGTCGCACAGGGGAACGCCGCGTCCGCGGGCGTCGACCAGAGCGGGTTGTGGCCGAGGTCGCGATCGACCGCGGTGAAGGTCGCGCCCGGGAACTTCTCCACGTACTCGTGGATCCGGCCGCGACGGACGTTCTTGAGGTCCTGCACGAACGCAAGCTTGTCGCGATCGATGCCGTCCGGATCGTGGATGAAGCCGCCGGAGTCGGAAAGCGTCACCGGCACCGCACCGAGGTCGAGGAGCTTCTCCACCGCGAACTGGGCGACGTTGCCGGATCCCGACACGAGGCAGCGACGGCCTTCGAGGGACGACCCCTGGGCCGCCTCCATCTCCGCCGCGAAGTAGACCGCGCCGTAGCCGGTCGCCTCGGGTCGGATGAGGCTCCCGCCCCACTCGATCGCGCGACCGGTCAGGACGCCGGTGAACGTGTTGGTGAGCCGCTTGTACTGGCCGAACAGGAAGCCGATCTCGCGACCACCCACGCCGATGTCGCCGGCCGGCACGTCGGTGTCCGGCCCGATGTGCCGGAAGAGCTCGCTCATGAACGACTGGCAGAAGCGCATCACCTCGCCGTCGCTGCGGCCCTTCGGGTCGAAGTTCGAACCGCCCTTGCCGCCGCCGATCGGCTGGCCGGTCAGGGCGTTCTTGAAGACCTGCTCGAAGCCGAGGAACTTCAGGACGCCCAGGTCGACCGTCGGATGGAAGCGAAGACCGCCCTTGTACGGACCGATCGCGGAGTTGAACTCGACGCGATAGCCGCGGTTGACCCGCACGCCGCCGTCGTCGTCGACCCACGGCACCCGGAACGAGATGACCCGCTCCGGCTCGACCAGTCGTTCGACGATCGAGGACATCCGCCACTCGGGGTGTCGATCGAGGACGGGCTCGAGGGACGGGACGACCTCGCCGACCGCCTGGTGGAACGAGTCCTCGCCCGGAGTCGTGGCCTTCACCATGTCCAGGATGTCGTCGGCCCAGGTCGAGACGGTGCTCATGTCGTCCACTCCTCGTGGTTGCTGGAAAGGGTCGCCCGATCATACGGTGGCGGGTCCGTACTCGCCCCCCCGGAACACCCCCGGAACGCCCCATGATCCTCGTCACCGGATTCGAGCCCTTCGGCGACATCGACCACAACCCGAGCGAGCAGGTCGTCCGGGCCCTCGAGGCCGATCCACCCCCGACAGGCGAGCTCCGGCTGGAGGTCCTGCCCGTGGTCACCGGCGCCGCCGGCGACCGAGTCGTCGAGCTGGCCGTGGAATGCGACGCCCGGGCCGTCCTGATGCTCGGCGAGGCGCGCGGTCGCGCGGAGGTCCTCGTCGAATCGGTGGCGGTCAACCTGCGCGACTTCCGGATGGCGGACAACGATGGCAACACGGCCATCGAGCAACCGGTCGTCGCGGACGGGCCGGACGGACTCTTCTCGACCTTCGCGGCGGCTCGGCTCGTCGAGGCCGTGCGCACGGCCGGGGTGCCCGCGAGTCGTTCGTTCTCGGCCGGCACCTACCTCTGCAACGAGATCTCCTACCGGATGCTGCACCACCTGGCCGCGACCGGTCGGAGCGACGTCCCGGCAGGCTTCGTCCACCTTCCATCGCTCCCGGCCCAGGTCGAGTCGATGCGGGAGGGAACGCCGAGCATGCCGCTCGACCGACAGGTCGCCGCGGTCCGTGCGATCCTCGATCGACTGATGACGGGTCTCGATCGCGGCTGACGACCGACCTGCGACGCCGGAGCGCTCAGATGGCGTTAAGCGGCCCTCGTCCGAGACCCCGCTGCTTAGACTCCGCGGCCCCGCCGCCCGGGCGGCACCCGGTCCACGGAGATCCGCGTCCATGCGAGCCCAACTCCCTGCCTGCAGCCTCGCGTTGCTTCCCTCGGTCGCCCTCATGGCTTCGACACCCGACGCGCTCGACCTTGTTTGGTCGGTCCAGCCGGAGGTGCCGCTCCAGATCCAGGAATTCGACGAGTCGACCGGCAACTACCTCGTCGTTCGCGGCGGCGTCGCCCTCCTGCAGGATCCGACGGTCGAGGACATCTCGTTCTCCGTCGGCGCGAACTTCGGTCTCGAGAATGCGCTGGGGCCGGCCGCCGACTTCCAGATGGTCGACGGAAGGATCCGAAACGCCAGCCTGGTGACGGGCACGGGCTACGACATCACGATCGGACTGGGTCTCGAACTGAGCGAGGAGATCACCGTGGAGATCCAGACGGGCTTCCAGTGGAATCCCGTCGACCGACTCTCGGCGGACCTCCTGTACACCGTCGAGCAGGACCTCGGAGGCGGCGTCTCCGACACGTTCGACTTCGCCTCCTCCGCGACCGGTGGCGCAGGCTCCCTGTACCAGGTGCCGCTCACCGCCAACCTTCTCTTCGACACCGAGATCGCCGAAGGCCTCCGCCTGGACGTCGGGATCGGTGCGGGCATCCAGTGGTCCACCCTGACGTCCAGCAACGTGACGTCGACCGCCTATCCGGGCACGTTCGTGCTCGATCCCGACAACCCGGGCAGCTACCTCACCGTCCCGCTGGTCATGAACCTCGACGGCCAGGCGATCGCCGCGCGGTACCAGGCCCAGGCAGGTCTCTCCTACGAGCTCTTCCCGGGCGGATACCTCGGCGGGTACGTCCGGATCGCCGGGACGACGTTGCTGAACCAGGGGGGCATGACGTTCCAGCAGAGCCCCAGCAACCTCTACCGGGACGGCGGGGACATCCGGATCCCGTCGCTCCGCACCCTCACCGTCGGCGCGCGATTCAGCATGTCGTTCTGAGGTGTCGTCCACCCGCAGGGATCCGAGGAACTTCATCGTTCCAGGGGGTGCGGTCCGGGGCGTACTCTGATCGAATGGACGCATGACCCCTTCGATCAACCTCGTCCATGCGCTGCTCCTCTGTTCGATCACCTCGACCGGTGATCCGCCGGCGGATCGACCCACGCACCCGCTCGCCGACCGCGAGTCCGCGGATGCGAGGTTCACGACCGATCGCCCGGGACGAAGGCTCGACCGCCCGGCGGAGGACGACACCTTCACGTTCGTCGTCTTCGGCGACCGGACGGGCGGCCCCGACGCGGGCATCGCGGTGCTGGAGCAGGCGGTGGAGGAGACCAACCTCTTCGAACCCGATCTCGTGATGACGGTCGGCGACCTCATCCAGGGCTACAGCGGCGTCGGACCGTGGATGCGCCAGATGCGGGAGTACCACGAGACGATGGACGGGCTGTTGTGTCCGTGGTTCCCCGTCGCAGGCAATCACGACGTCTACTGGCGCGGCCCCGGACGTCCCGCGGAGGAGCACGAGGGTCGGTACGAGGAGCACTTCGCGCCGCTCTGGTACGCCTTCGACCACAAGGACTGCCGGTTCATCGTCCTCTACACCGACGAGGCGAACCCCGAGACCGGCGAGCGGAACTTCGGCAAGGCCGAGTGCCAGCGCATGAGCCCCGAACAGCTCGCATGGCTCGAGGCGACGCTCGAGGAGTCGAAGGACCGGAAGCACGTCTTCTGCTTCCTTCATCACCCGAGATGGATCGGAGGTCGGTACGGCGACGACTGGGAACGCGTCCACGAGGTCCTCGCGGTTCCCGGGAACGTGCGGGCCGTCTTCGCCGGGCACATCCACCACATGCGACACGACGGCGTCCGCGACGGGATCGAGTACGTGACGCTCGCGACCGTCGGCGGCGGGCAGTCGGGGCACGTGCCGAGCACCGGATGGCTGCACCAGTTCCATCACGTGACGGTCCGGCCCGACGGCATCGCGATGGCGGCGATCCCGGTCGGGACGACCCTGGACGTGCGGGACATCACCGCCGACCTCGCCCTCAAGAGCGCCCGGCTGGCCCGGACCACCCATCCCGCCCGGGGCGAGATCGTCGTCCGCACGGACGGATCGGCGGAGGGCGAGGTCGCCTGGGGGATCCACAATCCCACCGACCGGCCGATCGAGATCGAACTCGTCCCCGCCTCGAGCGACCTGCGCTGGAGCTTCAGTCCGTCGCACGCGCACGGCACGATCGCGCCCGGCGCCATCGAGCGGTTCACCTTCCTCGCGGCTCGCCCCGCGCACGACGCGGGACCGTGGCGCCGACCCTCCGTGACGCTCTCGTGCGACATCCTCGGGGAGTCGCGTCGATACCCGATGACGCCCCGCACCCTCGAGTGGCCGATGGTCCCGCAGCTCGAGGAGCCGGTCCTCCCGGCGAGCGAACGCGCGATCGCCCTCGACGGCGAGGACGACGCGATCATCGTCTCGCCGGAGGCGAGCGACGTCCCCGACGGCCCGCTCACGGTCGAGACCTGGTTCCGCGGCGACGACTTCGCCGGACGGACCGGCCTCGTCGCCCGGACGGAGAGCAGCGAGTTCGGGATCTTCGTGAGCGACGGCATCCCGGACTTCAGCGTCCACCTCGACGGCGGGTACCGGACGGTCCGAAGCGGCGAACCGGTGCTCGAGGTCGGGCGATGGCATCACGTCGCGGGCGTCTACGACGGGAACGAGGTCCGGCTCTACCTCGATGGGCGACTCGTCGGTTCGCGACCCGCCTCCGGGAAGCGGACCCGGAACGACCTTCCGTTCATCGTGGGAGCCGACGTGGATCGCGGCGGACGACCCACCTCCCACTTCGACGGACGGATCGACGGCGTGCGGATCTCCTCGGTCGCCCGGTACGACGGCGACTCCTTCACGCCCGAACGACGGCATCGCCCGGACGAGGCGACCGTCCTCCTCCTGAACTTCGACGACCTTCGGGGCCTCTGGACCTGGGACGAGTCGCCCCGGGCGGGGCATCCCTCCTCCGTCGGCGACCCTCGGATAGTGGCCGCCGACGATTGAGGGCCGCGCAATCGCCACGGCGACCTGCGACACTGCCGTCATGACCCGGAGCGAACGAACCGCCGATCTCGTGGTGGTCGGCAACGGCGTGATCGGCCTCGCCGTCGCACTGGCCTGCCACGACCGCGAGCCCGATCTCCGGATCGCGGTGGTCGGTCCCTCCCGTCGTCCCGGCGGCGCCACCCCGGCCGCCGCCGCCATGCTCGCCTTCGCCTCCGAGGCCCGCCCGCGAACCCTCGTCGATCCCGTCGAATTCGCCTGGCTCGAGTTCGTCGCGGGTTCCGTCCGGTCGTGGCCGTCGTGGCTCGAGGGGATCGCCGACCGCGCCGGTCTTCCGGAGTCCGCGGTGCCGCGGATCGCCTCCGGCGTGGCGATCGTCGGTGACGCCGAGGATCCCGAGTTCGATGCGATCGAACGAGCGGCCGAACGCCTCGGCACGCCGTGCGCGCCGATCGACCCCGCGTTCCTCGGACTCCGAGGCGGCTCCGAGGACCGACGGGGGCTCCGACTCGACGAGGAGGGTGGCGTCGATCCGGTCGAGGTGCTCCGGCTCCTCGAGTCCGCCGCTCGGGCGGCCTCGATCGAGATCGTCGACGACCGGGTCGCCGGCGTCGGGGTCTCCCAGGTGGAAATCACTTCCGGATCGATCCTCCACGCGGATCGGATCGTCCTTTGCTCGGGCGCCGGTGCCCACGGCCTGCTGCACGAGGAACTGCGGCGTCGCCATGCGGTTCCCCGCGTGCGGCACGGGATCGGGGTCGGACTGCGCGGGCCGGTCCCGCCCGCGATCGACGACGCAGGCCTCGTCGTCCGGACACCGATCCGCGACGACGGCACCAACCTCTACGTCGTGCCGCACGGCCCGGGGCGGGGCTACATCGGCGCGACCACGCTCCTCGCCGACGAGCCTCGGGCAACGCCGACCCGCGAGGAGGTCGATGCGATCACCGACGCCGCGGACCGGCTCCTCGGATCCGGCTTCGTCGACGACCGTCACCGAACGGTGATCGGCTCCCGCCCGGTGAGCGAGGACGGTCGCCCGATCGTCGGTCGACTCGAGGAGGGGCTCTGGATCGCCACCGGCACCGGTCGACACGGTCTCAGCGCCGCGCCGCGCCTCGCCGCGGCGCTCGCGGCGTCGATCCTCGACGACCGTTCCGGACCGATCCGCTCGGTGCCGTCCTGGTCCGTTCGACCGGTGGCGCTCTGATACCCTCGCGCCATGGCGCTCGAACGACTCTGGCTCTTCCGGCACGGCGCGACCGAGTGGTCGCGCAATGGTCGACACACCGGGGTCACGGACCTGCCGCTGCTCCCCGAGGGCGAGACGACGGCGCGACGACTCGCGACGGTCGCCGACCGCGACTTCTCCCTCGTCCTCTCGAGCCCCCTGGCGCGGGCGCGTCGCACCGCCGAGCTGCTCGGGCTTCGCGACGTCGCGGTCGACGACGACCTCCACGAGTGGAACTACGGCGACTACGAGGGCGTGACCACCGCCACGATCCGCGAGACCGTCCCCGGCTGGACGATCTGGACCGGGTCCTGCCCCGGCGGCGAGACCGGCGCCGAGGTCGCGTCCCGGTGCGAACGGGTGATCGCTCGCTGCCTCGCCGCGGACGGCGACGTCGCCCTGGTCGCCCATGGCCACCTGCTTCGAGTGCTCGCCGCCACCTGGCTCGGGCTGCCGCCCGAGGACGGTCGATTCCTGGAGCTCGACACCGGCACGTACTGCACGCTCGGCTTCGAGCACGAGTACCGGACGATCGAGACCTGGAACGCCCCGGCACCGGCGGCCACGGACCCGACGTCGTGAACCGGACCCTCGAGATCTCCGGGCACCGCCGCGGACTGCACGAGATCACGCGGGAGATCGCCGAGGTCGTCGAGGAGGCGGGCGTCGACGAGGCGACGTGCACGGTGTTCGTCCGACACACCTCGGCGGGCGTCTGCATCCAGGAGAACGCGGATCCGTCGGCGCGACGCGACATGGAGGCGTGGCTCGACCGGATCGCCCCGGAACACGAGCCGTGGTACACGCACGTCGACGAGGGGCCCGACGACATGCCGAGTCATCTCAAGGCGATCCTCACCGGCACCGCCGTGACGATCCCGGTCGTCGACGGCCGCCTCGCCCTCGGTACGTGGCAGGGCCTGTACCTCTGCGAGTTCCGGGATCGACCCGGAACCCGGAAGGTCGTCGTCATGGTGCGCTGAAGCGGCGGCGATCGATCCGTCCGGACGGGGCATTGTCGTACCATCCACCCCGAACCGACTGCATGGTTGACCGATGGTGCGGAGGCGTCGAATGACGAACATGGCAGGGTCGAGGATCGAAGGCCGGGTGTCCGAGATCCTCCTGAACGATCCCGATCGTCGCAACGCGCTCTCTGCGCCGGTCTTCGACGACCTCGAACGATGCCTCGACGACGTGGAGGCGTCGGTGGCCTCCGGTCGCAGCCACGTGCTTCGCCTGCGTGGCGCCGGGACCGCGTTCTGCGCCGGCTTCGACCTCGACGCCATGGCGAACGACGGGGCGCTCCCCTCCTTCCTGGATCGGCTCGGCTCGTGCTGCCTCCGCCTGCGACGGCTCGACGCGGTCGTCGTCGCCGAAGTCCACGGTCCGGCGGTCGCAGGGGGCTGCGCGATCGTCTCGGCCTGCGATCTCGTGCTCGCCGGACCGGACGCCCGCTTCGGCTATCCCGTCCACCGACTCGGCATCTCGCCCGCCGTGAGCATGCCGACGCTGGTTCCGGCGGTGGAGAGCGGCGGGGCGCGGGAGATGATGCTCGGAGGCCGGCTCATCGACGCCGGAACCGCGCATCGACTCGGGCTCGTCCACCGCCTCTTCGACGATCGCGAGGCGCTCGCCCGCGGCACCGACGAACTGGTCGGCCGACTCGCGGCGATGGACGGCCCCACCCTCGCCGAGACGAAGCGGTTCCTCAACCGGCTCGACGGAACCGACGACGACGAACGGTTCCGTGCGACCCTCGAGGCGAGCATCACCCGTGGTCGAAGCGACGAGGCGGCGAGGATGATCGCCGCGATCCACGCCCGAACCTGAACCGTCGCCGCACGCCCGTCCGAGTGCCGCCATGCCGAAGTCCAGACGAGCACGCAATCCGATCCTCCGGCCGTGGCACGGCCTTCGTCGATGGCTCAAGGGCATCGAACGCCACTCCGCCACGCGACGGGGCGGGGCCTGGGCCCGCGCGACCGAGTACGCCCTCGTCCTCGCCCTGCCCGTCGCGGTCGTCCTCGCGCTCGCCCTCGACGAGGCGGGCGTTCGGGTGGGCGCGGATCCGATCGCCCGGGTCCGGCTGGGACGCATGGACGTCGGAGGCCCGCTCGTCGGGCAGTCGCTGGCCCTCGAGGCGCAGCGGGCGCCGTGGGGAACGCCGATCCCGATCGGGGAGGTCCTGGTCGAGCGACGAACGACGAGACACGGCTGGCCCTTCGCCGGGAAGCAGGAGGTGTCGGCGCCGATCCCGGTGATCTTCCCGACCCTCGCGCCCGACGAGGGGGCGGACCTCGACGATCCGGCGGCGGTCGCGCGACTCGAGAAGCTGGCCGGGATCGATCTCGAAGGCGCCTGGGAGGCGACCGCGGTCGCGCTCGAGGCGGACCCGCGCCGGCAGGAGGTCGCCGCGGCGCTCCGAAGCGGCGCGGTCTCGGTCACGCGGTCGTGGCCGGCGACGATCGCCCTGTGCGCCGTCCTCTGGATCCTCGTCTTCGTCGTGTCGGCCGGGGGCATCCGCGTCGCCCGGTTCACGACCTGGCTGGCGCGCGGGGCCCGTCGACGACGAGTCGTCTCCCGACTCAGGAACGGTGAATGCCCGGACTGCCGCTACGACCTCCGCGCCGAGCGATTCCCCAAGCGTTGTCCGGAGTGCGGTCGACGGATCTGGGCTTGAACCGCTCCGCCCCGACACCCCGAATCTCCTAGGATCCGGGTTCACCCCACGCCGCCACGCCGGAACCGCCGAGTCGACCCATGCCAGACATCGCCCTCGACACGAATCTCGTCACCCTCTCCACCGACGGTCCCGTCGCGACGCTCTGCCTGAATCGGCCGGACGCCCGCAACGCGCTGTCGCTCGACATGATCGCGGCGATGGAAGCGGCGATCGAGAAGGTGGAGGCGGGCATCGCCTCCGAGGACGACCCCATCCGCGTGATGATCCTCGCGGGCGCGGGCAAGTCGTTCTGCGCCGGCATGGATCTCAAGGCGGTGCAGGACGATCCCATCCTCATGGGCGACATGCTCCGCCGACTGGCGGCGATCAGCCGTCGAATCCGACGACTCGACGTGCCGACGATCGCCCGCGTCCAGGGCGCCGCGATCGGCGGAGGCTGCGGCCTGATGGTCGTCTGCGACTTCTCGTTCAGCCATGCCGAGGCGAAGCTCGGCTACCCCGAGGTCGATCTCGGGATCTGCCCGGCGGTGGTCGCGCCGTTCCTCGTCAAGCGGATCGGCGCCGGTCCCGCGCGTGCGATGCTCCTGGCCGGTGGAACGATGTCGGGCGACGAGGGCTTCGCCCGCGGGCTCGCGACGCACCTCGTCGGGCTCGACGAACTCGAGGACGCGACGTCCACGTTCGCGGCCGGCCTCGCCAAGGGCGGGCCCGAGGCGATCGCCGCGACCAAGCAGTGGCTGAACGAGCTCGACGGATCCCTCGACGACGAACAGCTGTCGAAGGGAGCCGAGATCTCGGCGGAACTGATCCAGACCGAGGACGCGCAGGCCCGACTGCGAACGCTCTTCAAGCGATGAACGTCGTTCGACGATCGCTGGCCGGCCTCCTCCTGGTCGGCCTGCCGTGCGTCGGGATCGTGGTCGCCTGCTCGTCGACCGGTCGACCGCCACTGCGCGAGGTCCCGGTGGTGGAGTCGTCCGCCCCCGCGAGCGAGGCCGACGATTCCTTCGTGGTGGTCTTCCTCGGGGATCCCGAGGAGCGCATGCGCGGCATCACCCGGTCGACGCTGGAACGACACGTCGACCGCCTCCGATCCGTCGGCGACGGCCCGGCGGGCCGCTTCGAACTCCCGGACGGGCGGACCTGGTCGGTCGATCCCGAGGTGGTCCTGGTCGGCGGGGACATCAGCCGCGACCGCGACACCTCCATCGCGAACGACCTTCCGCTGTGGGAACCCCTGCTCGACGACGGCATCGTCGTCCTCGCCGGCTTCGGGAACCACGACTGGGAACCCGAGTCGTGGGGCGACTCGCCCAGCCACTCCCTGGCCGGGCATCGCTCGAACGAATCGACGACGGCCTTCACCCGCGAGACGTATCGACGGTCGGCCGCGGCCAACCCGCGGCTCTCGTATCGGGAGTTCGGGCCGTCCTCCGACCACGGACCGGTCACCTTCCTTGCGACCTATCGCGGCGTCGACATCGTCAACTTCAACACGTTCCTCTACCAGCCGTCGTACCGCTATCCCGAGGGCTGGCCGATCACGTGCAACCCGCTGGGCGGCGGCGCCGGCTGCCAGGAGTTCGTCGACGCCGGGCCGCAGATCGCCGCACTGGAATCGGTCTTCGAATCGACCGGAACCGATCGGCCGGCGATCGTCATGCAGCACTACCCGCTGAGCACGTCGGACCGCTGGTGGAGCGACTTCGGTGCGAGCGACACGACGCTCGAACAGCGGAAGGGTCGATTGCTCGACCTGATGGCGAGTCGCGACGACGTCGTGTTCCTCGCCGGGCACAACCATCGCTCGAGTTCGCGTGAATGGCGGCACGCGGGCCGGACGATCGAGGAGCACGTCGCTCCCTGGTTCGGTGGCGGCGGAGGCTTCATCGCGCTGCTGGTGTCCCCGACCGAAGGCGTGCTCGCGGTCGAGACGGTCTCGTTCGAGGACTGAGCGGTCCGGTCGGCGATCACGCGCCTCTTTCGAACCGTCCGAGGACCGCCTGCAACGGCCTTGAGCCGGCTTCATCGCCTTCAAGTCCGAGAACTGCGAGGCGATCGCTCGATTGCGGGAAATCAAGGCCTCCAATGGGTATTATCCGCTCCGGTCGCCCGTCGATCCGGCACGCAACCGAGTTCGGCCGACCCGAGGAACCAGAGACCACATGACCGATCAGGACTCCCATGCCCTCCCCGTCGAGCGTTCGACGGACGACATCGTCACTCTCCACCTGATCCCGAACCCGGCCAGGCCGAGGGGGGGCGTGGTGGTGCTCGACTCCTGGCTGCTCGACGCCATCGACGAGGCGATGGACCGGATCGCCGGCTTCGGCGAGATCAAGGGCTTCATCCTCGCCTCGGACAGTGAACGAGTGTTTGTCGCCGGTGCCGATCTCGCCGAGATCGACGCCCTGGACGACGATGCCCTGCTTGCCTACCTCGCCCGCGGCGCGGCGGTCTACCAGCGGATCGCCGATCTTCCGTGTCCGACCGTGGCGGCCGTGAACGGGGCCTGCCTCGGTGGCGGACTCGAGATCGCGATGCACTGCGACGTGCTGGTCTCCGCGGTGGTCTCGCCGGACGACAAGCCCTGGCGGATCGGCCTTCCCGAGGCGGGACTCGGGCTCTGCCCCGGCTGGGGGGGCACGCAGATGCTTCCCGCCCGGATCGATCCCGCCACCGCGATCGCGGCGACCGCGAGCGGGACGACCTTCAAGGCGACGGAGATCCCGGACGGCCTCGTCGAGGTCTCGGTCCCCCGCCGCGATCTCCTCGACGCGTCCGCGGAGTGGATCCGCGAACATCCGAACGCCCACGTCGATCGCCTCGAGCGGGGATCCCCGGCCGCCATCGAGCCGCGATCGTCTGCCTCGATCTCGTCCGGACTTGAATCCGCGACCCCCGATCTTCCGGACACCGAAGCGGCGAAGGCCGTGACGGAGTGCGTCTCCACCGGCCTCGAGAAGGGCTGGTCGGAGGCGATCTCCACGGAACGACACCTCCTCACCGGGCTCCGTCACACCGACGCCGCCCGGGAACGCCTCGAGGCGTTCCTCGCCCGAGCCTGACCACGATTTCCCCAGCAAGCCGTCCCCAGAACACCAGGAGTCCACCCGACATGGCAGCGACCAATCTCGCCAAGGACCTCAAGAACGTCTCCGAGAAGGATCGGAAGCAGATCGAGCAGGCCCAGGAGATGATGGGTCCGGATCCCGAGACGATGGGGTTCATGAAGAACCTCTTCTGGGGGAACTTCCGCGAGGAGCTCGTCTTCCCGTATCCCGAGGTCGACGCCGCGGAGGTCGCCCGCTGCGACCAGCTCCTGGCGCGGCTCGACGACTATCTCGAGAACGAACACCCCGCCTTCCAGATCGACCGCGACCAGGAGATCCCGGAGTCGGCGATCAAGCGACTCTTCGAGCTCGGCGTGCTCGGCATGACGATCTCCGAGGAGTACGGCGGACTCGGACTCGGCATCACCAGCTACAACCGCGTGCTCGAGCGGATCGGCCGCTCGTGCGGCTCGACCGCGGTCGTCGTCTCGGCCCACCAGTCGATCGGGTGCAAGGCCCTGATGCTCTTCGGCACCGAGGAGCAGAAGGCCCGGTTCCTTCCCCGGATGGCGACGGACACGCTGAGCGCATTCTGTCTCTCGGAACCGAACGTGGGTTGCGATGCCGGCGGCCAGGAGACTCGTTGCGAGCTGAGCGAGGACGGCGAGCACTACATCCTGAACGGCGAGAAGAAGTGGGCCACCTCCGGCGCCCTGTCGGGCCTCTTCACCGTCATGGCGAAGCAGCGGATCGTCGACCCGAAGACCGGCGAGGCCAAGGACAAGGTCACGGCCCTCATCTGCACCCCGGACATGGACGGAGTCGACATCTACAGCCGGAACCGCTCGAAGTGCGGGATCCGCGGCACGTGGCAGGCGAGGATCCGGCTGAAGGACGTCAAGGTGCCGAAGGCGAACCTCCTCCACAAGGAGGGGCGAGGACTGAACGTCGCCCTGACGTGCCTCAACTACGGACGCTGCACCCTCTCCGCGGGCATGGTGGGCGCGGCCCGCTTCGCCCTCGAGCAGGGCGCCAAGTGGGCGAAGAACCGCTACCAGTTCGATCGGCCGATCGGCGAGTTCGAGCTCATGCAGGAGAAGCTCGCGAACATGGCCGCCTACGTGTACGCCATGGACGCCATGCTGTACATGACCACCGGGTTCCTCGATCGCCACGACGAGGACATCATGCTCGAGACCGCGGCCTGCAAGGTGTTCTGCTCGGAATGGGGATACCAGACCGTGAACGACTGCCTCCAGATCATGGGCGGCGAGTCGTACATGACCGAGAATCGCGTCGAGCGGATGTGGCGGGACAGCCGCATCAACACGATCGTCGAGGGCGCGAACGAGGTCATGCACTCGTTCATCTGCGCCTACGGCTCCAAGCAGCTCGGCGAGTGGATGCTCTCGGTCAAGAACAACCCCACGAAGAACATCGGGGCGGGTCTCCGGATCGCCTCGCAGCTCTTCCTCGGCGTCCGCCCCGCCGCCCCGCGTTCCGCCCGGTGCGACTCGCGGGTGCAGCCCATGGTCGAGGAGCTCATGCTCCGGATCCGCGAGTTCAGCCACCAGGTCAAGCTCATGTTCAAGGAGCACGAGGAATCGCTGATCACCAACCAGCTGGTGCAGAAGCGACTCTCGCTCGCGGCGCTCTGGCTGCACGCCATGACCTGCTCCCTCTCGCGACTCGACGCCAACATCAGGAAGGGGCTCGACGGGAACGCCCTCGAGCACGAGCTCGCGGTGGTGCGGCACCTCTGTGCCCACGGCAACGCGGCCTTCGCCGCCGAGCTCCGGGCGCTCCGGGCGAACCACGACGACACCGCGAGGACCGCGGGCAAGTCGATCCTCGAGTGGATCGACGGATTCTCGAACGACGGCTACGTCCTTCCCGAGAAGAGCCCGGTGGCGGATGCCCGCGGACGCGACGGTCACGGCTTCCACGCGGACCAGGAGCAGATCCAGCAGTTCGGATCGGGCTCGGTGTTCTCGGGAACCCACGTCTGACCATCCCACGGGACCTCCGAGCCCGACAGGAGACGCACGACCCATGAAGGTGCTCCAGCAGATGACCGTGATGGGCCACGAGCGAGTGGCCTTCCACCAGGATCCCGAGAGCGGCCTCCGAGCCGTGATCGCGGTCCACGACACGACGCTCGGCAACGCCCTCGGCGGCACCCGCCGCTGGTGCTACGCGAGCGAGGCCGACGCGATCATGGACGTGCTCCGGCTCTCCGAGGGCATGACCTACAAGTCGGCGGCGGCGGGTCTCGCCATGGGTGGCGCCAAGAGCGTGATCCTCCTCGACGTCCCCGGGCAGGAGCCCACCGAAGCCCAGGCTCGTGCCATGGGCCGCTTCGTCGACACCATGGGCGGGGCGTACATCGCGGCGGAGGACGTCGGCGTCAGCCCGCAGTTCTGCGCCTGGATGCACGAGGAGACCGACCACGTCATGGGCGACGTCGATCACGGCGGTGACCCGTCCCCCTTCACCTCGCTCGGCTGCTTCAACGCGATGAAGGCCTGCCTCACGCACGCCGGCCGACCCGTCGACTTCCACGGCGTCACCGTCGCCGTCCAGGGTCTCGGTGCCACGGGCTACCGACTCGCGAAGCTGGTGCGGGAGGCCGGAGGCGACGTGATCGCGACCGACGTCAACCCCACCGCGATCAAGCGAGCCACCGAGGAACTGGGCGTCCGCGTCCTGGGCGACGACCAGGATCTCTTCGGCCTGGACGGCGTCGACATCGTCGCGCCGTGCGCCCTCGGCGCCGTCCTCGACGAACGCAACATCGAGAACCTCAAGGCCCCGATCGTCTGCGGAACCGCGAACAACATCCTCGCCGACCCCGACTCGGACGCCCAGCTCCTGAAGGATCGCGGGGTGGTCTACGCCCCCGACTTCATCGCGAACGCGGGCGGCGTGATCCGGCTCGCCGGTCTCTACCTCGGGCTCACGGAAGCCGAGGTCGACACCAAGGTCGACGAGATCGAGCAGACCACCGCCACCGTCCTGGCCGACACCGCGAAGCACGCCAGCGCCTACGACGCGGCCGTGGCCTTCGCGAAGCAGCGGATCGAGGCCGGCCGGACCTCCGCGACGACCTGAGGGCCGACGAGCCCGTCGAGATCTTCCCCGCCCGCCCCCCGTGGGGCGGGCGGTCTCGTTCATCGATGGTCGGACGGTCGATCGGTGGTGATCGAATCCACGCCGACCGACTCCATCCTCCGGGCGAGCTCGAGGTCGTTCACCGTCCAGACGTGCAGTTCGAGGCCGGCGGCTCGAATGGTCCGGGCGAATCCCTCATCGACCACGTCCGGGACCGCCCGGACGTCGACGCCATCGGCCCCGATCCGGATCGCGGTCGCCACGACCTCGGCGGCGGTCGGACGCCAACCGATCTCGGTCTCCTCGAACGACGTGAGCCAGAACGCGGTCCATGCCGGGGCGGCCCGCTTGAACGCCTCGATCACTTCCGCGTCGAAGGAGATCACCGTGGCCTGGTCCGGACGAAGCCCCGATCCCTCGAGCGTCGCCACCAGCGTGTCGACGATGCGCGCCGTGTCCTTGACCTCCACGAGGATCCGCCTGCCGTCGGGGACGACCTGAAGCACCTCCTCGAGCGTCGGGACGGGCTCGCCCTCGAACCCCGATCCCATCCAGGCACCCCATGAACCCGCGTCCAGGCTGCGTATCTCCTCGAGCGTGACTTCGTCGACGGCGCGGGGATCGCCCGTCGTCCGCTCGAGTCGCCGATCGTGCATCGCCACGATCCGGCCGTCGAGGGTCATTCGAAAGTCGCCTTCGATCGCGTCCGCCCCCTGGTCGAAACCGAGCTTGAACGCCGCGAGGGTGTTCTCGGGGGCGTCCGACGAGGCACCGCGATGGGCGACGATCGCCGGCCCCCGTGCGTGATCCGTGCCGACCACCCGACAGCCGGCGAGGCCGAGGGCCACGGGGAGCAGGGGCAGGCAGAGGAGGAGGATCTCTCGCATCGTCGGATCCATCGAAATCGATGTCACGGGGACTCGACCCCAGGCTACAGCCGGTGATCCAACACCCCAACCCGGAGACGGACCCATGAAGACGATCATCGCCACCTGCCTCGCTGCCGGCCTCCTCGGCCCCGCGGCCCTCGCCCAGCACGGACGGGCCCTCATGGGCCCGGAACTCCCCGACCGATCGAGACCCACCTACGAGGACGGGAAGATCAAGGTCGACGGTCGGACGTTCCGGAACTGGAACTCGTTCCGCCGACACCTGCAACGAACCGGCGCCGAGGTCACCTGCGGTTCGTCGCATCACGGTCCGCTCAGGGCGGCCCAGGGACCCGAATTCGGATTCGGCGGAGGACAGTTCGACTGCGCCGGGGACTTCACCAATCCCGCGGAGATGTACGCCACCGAGAACGGTCCCATCCTCGAGATCGACGTGGTCTTCCACGTCATCCGGACTCCGGAAGGGCTGGGTCACATCGACATCGCCGACATCCGGCATTCGCTGCAGCGACTCAACGAGGAATTCTCCGCGCTCCCGGGGACACCGGGCGAAGGCAGCATCGACAGCGGCATCCGGTTCCGGCTCGCCGACCTCGATCCCGAGGGCCGTCCGGCGTTCGGGATCCAGTACCACGACCACAGGGACTGGTTCGCCGACCCCGGCTCCGGCGCGGACGAGACCGACTACTCGGACGCGGTCGCGTGGGACCCCCACCGCTACCTCAACATCTACACGAACGACTGCGGCGGTTCCCTGGGCTACGCCACGATCCCGCAGTACGAGAACAGTCCCGAGGTCGGTTCTCGTGGCGATCGAATCGTGATGCGCTGGGACTGCATGGGCGAGAATCCCCCGATCGGGGATCCGTACGCCCTCAACCGGGTGCTCGTCCACGAGGTCGGGCACTGGTGCGGTCTGTGGCACGTCTTCACCAACATCAACCCGGGCGTCTGCGACGGCGACTGCCAACAGACCGGCGACACGCTCTGCGACACCACGCGGCAGGTCGGGGCGACCTGGGGATGCGACGACCGCATGGACTGCGGGACTCCCAATCCCATCCGGAACTACATGAGCTACTCCGACGACGACTGCAAGTCCCACTTCACGCCGGACCAGGTGCGACGGATGCGATGCACGCTCATGCACTGGCGACCCCTCGTCTTCGAGGAGAAGCACGAAATCGGCTGCAACGACGCGTGCCCCGCCGACCTCGATCTCGACGGAACCGTCGGCGGCCCCGACCTCGGCATGTTCATGGCCGAATGGGGACCGACCCCGGCGGTGGGCAGCTGCGCCGACCTCAACGACGACGGCGTGGTGGACGGCATCGACCTGGGCATCTTCATGGCCGACTGGGGTGCGTGTCTCACGTGTCCCGAGGGCTGGTCGGAGGACTGCTTCGGGCAGTGCTTCCCGAACTGGCTCATCGACGAGTGGAAGGGTGACGGGATCTGCGACGACGGGAGCTGGGTTCCCTTCGAACACGGTTGCCCGGAGTGCCCCGAGGACACGCCGATCTACCTGAACTGCACCGACTACGGGCTGGACGACGGCGACTGCGTCGCTCCCTGACCCGGCGTCCCTTCCCTTGCCCGCCGCCCCCCGGACTCGATCCCGGGGGGCGGCGGCGTGCTACGCTCGGATCATGCCCGACTTCGACTTCGACCTGCCCTATCCCTCGAGTCGCGAGCCGGTGGTCGCTCGCAACGTCGTCGCCACCAGCAACCCGGTCGCCGCCTCGGCCGGCCTCGAGATGATGCGACGCGGCGGGAACGCGATCGACGCCGCCATCGCCACCGCGGCATGCATGACGGTCGACGAACCCACGACCACCGGGATCGGCGGTGATGCGTTCGCCCTGGTCTGGGACGGCGAGGAATCGGCGACCCCGACCGATCGATGGCGGGTCCACGGCTACAACGGGTCGGGAAGGAGTCCCTCGGGACTCGACGTCTCCGCCTTCGAGGGCCTGCGTCGCATGCCGCGATCGGGATGGCTCCCGGTGACGGTTCCCGGCGAGATCGCGATGTGGGCGGAGCTGTCGCGTCGACACGGCGTCCTGCCCTTCGCCGACCTCCTCGAACCGGCGATCCACTTCGCGGACGAGGGGTACCTCGTGGCCCCGCAGACGGCGGCGCTCTGGGCCCGGGCCGCACGGGGATACGCCGATCGCGAGGACTGGTGCGAGACGTTCCTCTTCGACGGCGCCCCCCCGAAGGCCGGCCAGCTCGTGAGGCTTCCGGGTCACGCCCGCACGCTCCGAGCCGTGGCCGAAAGCTCGGGCGAGTCCTTCTACCGGGGCGAGATCGCGGAAGCGATCGAAGCGGCGGCGCGACGGGAGGGCGGAGCGATGCGCCGAACCGATCTCGCCGAGCACGAGACGCTGGTCGTCGATCCGATCTCCGTCGACTATCGCGGGACGACGCTGCACGAGATCCCGCCGAACGGACAGGGACTGGCGGCGCTGGTCGCGCTCGGGATCCTTCGGGAGTTCGACCTCGAGTCGATGTCGCCGGACGACCCGCGGTCGCTCCACCTGCAGATCGAGGCCGTGAAGCTGGGATTCGCCGACGCCCACCGTCATGTCGCGGATCCCCGATTCGTGGATCGGAGCCCGGAGGAACTGCTCGACCCGCCGCGACTCCGCGATCTCGCCGGTCGGATCGACCGGGCGACCGCCGGGGAGTTCGACGCCGGCATCCCGAAGCCGGGCGGGACGATCCTGCTCTGCACCGCGGACCGCGACGGTCGCTGCGTCTCCTTCATCCAGAGCAACTACACCGGCTTCGGCAGCGGGGTCGTCGTGCCGGACTGGGGCATCGCGATGCAGAATCGCGGCGCCTGCTTCCATCTCGCCGCAGGACATCCCAACCAGGTCGGTCCCGGCAAGCGGCCCTACCACACGATCATCCCGGCGCTGGCCACGCCGACTCCCCCATCCACGCACGATCCCGCTCGACAGTCGTCGCCCGGCGGACTCATGGCCTTCGGCGTGATGGGGGGCTTCATGCAACCCCAGGGACACGTGCAGGTGCTGTCGCGCATCCGTGATCACGCACAGAATCCCCAGGCCGCCCTCGACGCCCCGCGATTCCAGTGGTCCTCCTCGCGATCGATCGGGCTCGAGCCCGGCTGGTCACCGTCGGTCTACACCGACCTCGAGGCACTCGGCCACCGGGTTCGGCGAGCCGACACTCGAAGCGTGAGCTTCGGCCGCGGGCAGGCGATCCACGCGCTCGAGAGCGGTTGGATCGCAGGAAGCGACCTCCGGGCCGATGGCCAGGCGGTCGGTTTCTGAGACTGGGCTGGAAGGACGACCCGTCGGATCAGTCGCGGCGACGACGCGAGCCGGCGCCCGCCAACGCAAGAACCGCAAGCACGCTCGGGGCGGGAACGACGACCACGCTCCACGCGATCTCGTGGGTGTCGACGGTGAAGCCGCCTTCGGGGGTGAACTGGATGAATCCGATGCCCTCGGCGGAGGTGCCGTCCCAGGCGGTCCCGAATCCGTCGAAGCTGAAGTCGAAGAAGGTGTCGCCTTCGAAGCTCTCGAGCAGGGCGTCCCCGGTTCCGGAGATGGTGTCGTTCACCAGCGACACGTCGAGATCGGAGAAGAAGAAGTCGTATCCCGGATTCGCCACGTCGAACATGCCGGCGCCGTCCTCGAAGGTCACGCCCGAGATGTCGACCTCGGCATCGAAGACCTGGGTCAGCACGACGGCCCCCAGCGAGTCGCTCGTGAACGCCATGGTGAATTCCACCGGCAGTTCATCACCGAGACCAGCCGCGGCCGACCCGCAGAGAGTGGCGGCGGCGATGGTGGCGAGGATCGTCTTGGAGGAAGGACTGGACATGGGAACGACTCGGAACGGTCGAGGTCGCGAACCGGCATGGATCCAACCCCCCGGGGGATGGTTCGGATGCCGGCGGCAAGTCTCTGGGATTTCGGAACGTGGGAAGAACCGGTCGGAAGAACTGGGAAGGATCGCGGGACGATCCACCCCAAGGGTATCGAGGGGCCAGCCGACCTCAAAGCATCAATTCGAGGTCTTCCGCGATTCCAGGGGGCGGGCCCCGAATCCGCCTCCGGGAGGGCTTCCCAGGGCCACGGAACGTGGACAAGCGGTGGATGACCGAGGATTCCACCGAAAGGGCCGACCATCGGCGACGCGGTCGGAGGGCCGTCGATTGCTACAATTCGGGGTCGCGGCGGGCCATTTCCGGCCAAGCCCGGACCCGGGGGGCACCCGGCCTCCGATCCCCCGATCACCGGACCCTCACCAGGGGCCGAAGAGGGTTCGGCCGCCGTCCTTCCCGACTTCCTCGTTCGCAGCCACGGACCGAACTCCATGCCGATCACCACCGCCCTCAGCACCGAGATCAAGCGCGTCTCGATCCTCGACGAGCACGGACAATTCGACGAGAAGCTCGGGAAGGGCCTGATCCCGGACGACGACCTCATCGGTCTCTACGGCGACATGGTCCTCTGCCGCAAGCTCGACGAGGTCGCCTTCAAGCTGCAGCGCTCGGGCCGCATGGGCACCTATCCCCAGAACATGGGGCAGGAGGCCAATTCGCTCGGTGCCGCCTACGTCCTCAACCAGGACGACTGGCTGGTCACCTGCTACCGAGAGAACTGCGGCCTGTTCCATCGCGGGCTCCCGCCCGAGAACATCCTTCTCCACTGGATGGGCGACGAGCGCGGCAACCACATCGATCCCGAACTCCACGTGACGCCGATCGCGGTACCCATCGGCACCCAGATGCTCCATGCCACCGGGCTCGCCTGGGCCTCGAAGTACCGGGGCGAGAAGCGGATCGCCTGCACGTTCTTCGGGGACGGAGCCACCAGCGAAGGCGACTTCCACGAGGCGATGAACTTCGCGGCGAACCTCGACATCCCCGTGATCTTCTTCTGCCAGAACAACTACTGGGCGATCTCGGTCCCCGGACGCATCCAGTGTTCCGCGCCGACGGTCGCGCAGCGTGCCGTCGCCTACGGCATGGACACGATCCAGTGCGACGGCAACGACCTCTTCGCGGTGGTCCACTGCATGAAGGAGGCCGCCGCGAAGGCACGCGAGACCGGTCGCCCCTGCTTCATCGAGGGCGTGACCTACCGCCTCGGCGACCACACCACGGCCGACGACGCCCGTCGGTACCGGGACGAGGAGGAGGTCGAGCTCTGGCGACAGCGCGACCCGATCATCCGCGTCCGCGACTTCATGAAGTCCAAGGGGATCTGGGACGACTCGAAGGAGGCCGCGCTCGCCGAGAAGGTGGAGGCGGAGACCGCGGCCATCGTGAAGCGGGCCGAGGGCATCGAGGCCCCCGACACCTCCGACTTCTTCACCTCGATGTTCGCCGAGGTCCCCGAGGACCTCGCCCTCCAGATGCGCACGCGACGGACCAGCTCGATCGGCGAGGATCCCAGCCAGATCGAGCATCCCGAGGCCGCCCGCGGCTGACCCCGACGATCCCATCCCCGAATCGAGCGACACAAGAACCATGGCCAATCTCACACTCGTCCAGGCGATCAACCTCGCACTCGTCCAGGAGATGGAGAAGGACGATCGAGTCCTGCTCCTCGGAGAGGACGTCGGGCTCAACGGCGGCGTGTTCCGCGTGACCGAAGGGCTGCAGAAGCGGTTCGGCGAACACCGGGTCGTCGACACCCCGCTCGCGGAGAGCGGCATCATCGGCACGTCGATCGGGCTCGCCATGGCGGGCCTCCGTCCGGTGCCCGAGATCCAGTTCGAGGGCTTCCTGGGCCCCGCCTACGACCAGATCTGCTCGCATGCCGCCCGCATGCGGACGAGGACCCGCGGCGGCCTGACCGTCCCGCTGACCATCCGCGTGCCCGTGGGCGGCGGCATCCACGCCCCCGAGCTCCACAGCGACTCGCCCGAGGCGATCTACATCCACCAGCCGGGGTTGAAGGTCGTGATGCCGAGCTCGCCGTACGACGCGAAGGGCCTGCTCGTCGCCTGCATCCGCGATCCCGATCCATGCATCTTCTTCGAGCCGAAGCGGATCTACCGGGCCGTCCGCGAGGAGGTCCCGGAGGACGAGTACGTCCTTCCGATCGGGAAGGCCCGCACGGTGTGCGAGGGCGACGAGATGACGATCGTCAGCTGGGGCGCCAGCGTCGTCCAGTGCATGCAGGCGATCGAGAAGAGCGGTCGGAACATCGAGCTGATCGATCTCCGCACGCTCTACCCCTTCGACATGGACGCGGTCGAGGCGAGCGTCAGGAAGACCGGACGCTGCGTGATCGTCCACGAGGCCCCGAAGACCGGCGGCTTCGGCGCCGAGATCGCCTCCCGGATCATGGAGCGTTGCTTCCTGCACCTCGAGGCCCCCGTCCAGCGCGTCGCCGGCTTCGACACGATCATGCCCTACTACAAGCTCGAGCTCGAATACCTTCCGGACGCGGACCGGATCGGGAAGGCGATCGACGAGACCGCCGCGTACTGAACCACCGACGACCTGACGACGACCCGGATCGAGGATCGGACAGCCCATGGCCGCCATCAAGCAACCCGCCGACCAGTCCCACTTCATCCTGCCCGACCTCGGGGAGGGCGTTCACGAGGCCGAACTGATCAGTTGGAAGGTCAGCGCCGGCGATCGCGTCGACGAGCACCAGACCATCGCCGAGATGGAGACCGACAAGGCGCTGGTCGAGGTCCCGAGCCCGTGGACCGGGGTGATCGACGAACTGCGCGGGAACGAGGGCGACATCATCAACGTCGGCTCGATCCTCGTGACCTACAAGGTCGAGGGCACTGCGACCCCCGCAGCCGATCCCCCGGCCGAACCGGCGGCGGCGCCCGCGACGGAGGCGGCGACCGACGAGGACCAGGGAACCGTGGTCGGAACCATGAGCGGCACGCTCGAGGTCTCCGGTCGGTTCGCCCGGACCCCCGAGCACGAGGCGGTCGCGAGCAACGGATCGAGCGGTCGAGGCAAGGCGCTGGCCACCCCGGCCGTGCGTCGGATCGCCCGCGAGCTCGGGGTGGACATCGACCGCGTCCCGGGTTCCGGCCGCGGCGGTCGCGTCACCGCGAGCGACGTGCACGGTTTCGCCGCGATGGACGGCGCCGCCGCTCCCGCCGGCATCCACAACGTCGAGGCCACGGAGCAGGCGGTCGCGACCGCCGCCGCGATCTCCGCACCCCCGGCCGATCTCCCACCCGTCTCGGCGGACGGCATTCGTGAACGCATCCCCTTCCGCGGCGTCCGTCGCAAGATCGCCCAGGCCCTCGATCTCTCGGTCAAGACCGCGGTCCACTTCACCGTCGTCGACGAGGTCGACGTCACCGCGCTGGATCGAAAGCGGAAGGAGTACGCGAAGGTCCTCGGCACGAAGCTCTCGATGCTGCCCTTCGTCATGACCGCGGTGTGCCGGGCCCTCCGCCAGCACCCCGCCCTGAACGCGAACGTCGACGACGCCCGCGAGGAGATCCTCCTGAAGGACGTGGTCAACCTGGGATGCGCGGTGGACACCGAGCACGGCCTCATGGTGCCGGTTATCGGAAACGCGGACCGGCTCTCCCTCGTCCAGCTCGCCACGGCGGTCCGGGACGCGGCCGAGGGCTGCAAGACGCGGACGATCCCCCGCGAGCAGCTGCAGGGCGGAACGTTCACCATCTCCAACGTCGGCAGCTACGGCGGTCGATTCGCGACCCCGATCATCAACTATCCCGAGGTGGCGATCCTGGCCGCCGGCCGGGCGTTCGAGAAGGTCATGGCGAAGGACGGCATGATGTTCGCCGGGCTCGCCCTGCCGCTCAGCCTCTCGTGCGACCACCGAGTGGTCGACGGGGCCGAGGGCGCCCGGTTCCTCAACACCGTGAAGAGCCTGCTCGAGGAACCCTCCTCGCTGCTCGCCTGATCAGAGACGGAAAGCCCTAAGAAGAAACCCCGTTCTGGGCCTCAGAACGGGGTTTTTTGTCTTACGCCGGAAATCCATGTCCCAAATTCGAATCCAAGAGCCCCTGCTCGTCGATTTACTGATCAATCGAGTTGTTTCACATCCAGTCGTCGCGTTGTCACGCCGTCCAAGCACGGCGGCGCGATCGCTATGTACGGAGACCAAGACATGCAGACCGCCGTCGTTCTCGCCGAAATGTCCAACACGTTCAAGGCCCTCCAAGCCGGCCTGACCGTCGAAGGCATCACCATGTACCTGTTCTGGCTCGGCATCGTCGGGATGGGAGCCGGTGCGGCCTACCTGTTCATGATGCAGGGCTCGCTCACCAAGACCTACAAGAAGGTCGCGATCGTGGCAGGAATCATCTGCGGCGTCGCCTGCTTCCACTACTACCGCATGGCCGGGATCTACGTGGAGAGCCTCGCGATGGCGATCTCCACCGATGCGGACGGCAACATCGTGATCGGTGAACTCGCCGCCTTCCCGACCGCCTACCGGTACATCGACTGGCTGATCACCGTGCCGCTCATGGTGCTCGAGTTCCCCCTCCTGCTGAACCTCGGCAAGAAGGGCAAGCCCCTGTTCTGGGGTCTCGGTGGTGTCTCCCTGGCGATGCTCGTCTTCGCCTGGATCGCCGAGGAAAGCACCCTCGGTGGCGGCTCCTGGTGGGGCTTCTACATCGTCAGCTGCCTCTGCTGGATCGTCATGGTCGGCATGCTCTACGGTGCGGTGACGAAGGCCGCTTCGCACCTTCCCGCCGACTTCCAGGGCCACCTCGGCACCATGAAGGCGTTCATCCTCATCGGGTGGATCATCTACCCGGTCGGATTCCTCCTCGCCCTCACCGGCAACGAGAGCATCCGCGAGATCGCCTACAACATCGCCGACGTGATCAACAAGGTCGGCTTCGGCGTGGCCTGCGTGGTCGCGGCGAAGTGCCTCGGCGACCACGAGGAGCGCGGCGAGCTCAAGGCCGCGGCCTGATTCGACGATCCGGAGGCGATCATGAGCCCGATCGCATTGCAAGACACATCTGCACTCCGGAACGACGGCCGTCCGCCGGCGAACACCTGTTCGCCGGCGGACGGTCTCATTGGGCTCGGGAGCGACGCGCTGGTGCGCGGACTCCCGTGGGCGACCCTCCTCGCGGCCGCGTGCCTCGGGGTGCTCGACCGCGGGTTCACGCGGACCTGGGACACCGTCCCCTTCCTCGTGTCGCTCTTCCTGCTTGGCATGCCCCACGGCGCCATGGACTGGGTCGTCGACCGGCGACTCCGCCGGGAGACCGGGCTCGTCCAGGGTCTCCTGGGGTTCCGTTGGTACCTCGCGTGGATGGTGGCGATCGCCGCCCTCCTGTACATCGTGCCCGTGATCGCGGTGGTCGGGTTCTTCGTGCTCACCGTGATCCACTGGGGCCTCGGTGACTTCGATGCCACCTCGCCTCGAGCCGGCACGGGATTCGATCGAGTCGCGGGCATCGCCGGACGAGGCTTCCTGATCCTCGGCACGGCCTTCGCCTTCGATCCCGCCGCCTCCTGGGGGCCCTTCGCGAGCCTCATCGGCGAACGGACCACCAGTCCCGCCGCCCTTTCCGTGGCCCAGGGCACCGGCATCGCCGCTCTCGGCATCGGTGCCGTCCTCGCAGGATCGTGGTTCGCCCGTCGCTGGCGGACCGGTGATCGTCGCGGGGCGGTGATGGACCTCGTCGAATCGACCCTGATCGTCACGGCGATCGCCCTGACCGACCCGCTCTTCGGGATCGGCGTCTACTTCCTCGGAACCCACTCGTTCCGCCACTCCGTGCGACTGGCCGGAACGCCGGAGGTGATGCCGGAGGGTTCCACGGGCCAGTCGCTCCTCCATCGACTCTGGACGATGCACCTGGCCTCGCTGCCCCTGCTCGTCCCGACCTTCGTCCTCGTCGCCGCCTGGTGCCGACTGCAGTTCGGGACGATCGACGCCGCCGGGTTGACGGTGACGATGCTCGGCTTCTTCCTGGTGACGACCCTGCCCCACCACCTCCTCGGCCTGCGACTCCCCTCGATTCGCAGCGCCTGAGCACGGTTGCTCCGCGCGAGCGAGGTAGCGTGTCCGGATGACCGAACCGACGCCCGAGGAATCCTCCATGCAGGCCGCGGCCGCGCGGCGAACGGCCCTGACGCGACTGGGTCGGTCGACGCCCGGCTTCGTCAATCCGCCGATCGTGCGCGGCTCCACCGTCACCTTCGCGACGCTGGACGAGTTCGACCAGGCACTGTCGGTCGACCTGCTCGACGGCCCCTACACCTACGGTCTCCTCGACACGCCGACCGAGCGGGCGCTGGCCTCCGCGCTCTCCGAACTCGACCAGGGCGAGGGCACGGTGCTGGTCGAGAGCGGACTCGCCGCGGTCGGGGTCTCGCTCCTCGCCTTCCTCGAGCGAGGCGATCACGTGCTGATGGTCGACTCCTGCTACGGCCCCTCGAGGATCCTGTGCGACGGCCTGCTGAAGCGATTCGGCGTGAAGACCACCTACTACGACCCGCGGGTCGGGCAGGACGATCGCCCGGGGATCGAGACGCTCTTCGAGGACGAGACCCGAGTGGTGTTCATGGAGTCGCCGGGCAGCGTCACGTTCGAGATGCAGGACGTGCCCGCGATCGCCCGGGCCTGTGCCGATCGCGGCATCGTGTCGGTCATCGACAACACCTGGGCCACGCCGCTCGGGTTCCGGCCGATCGAGCACGGGGTCGACGTGGTGGTGCATGCCCTGACCAAGTACGTCGGCGGGCATTCGGACGTGATGCTCGGTGCCGTGACCGCACGCACCCGTTCGATCTGGAATCGGCTGAAGCACACCGCGATGGATCTCGGGCACGGCGCCAGTCCCGACGACGCGTGGCTCGCCCTTCGCGGGCTCCGGACGCTCGCGGCCCGGCTCGATGCGCAGGAGAAGTCGGCCCTGCAGCTGGCCGCGTGGCTTCGAGGGCGGCCCGAAGTCAAGCGCGTGCTGCACCCGGCGCTCGACGGCGACCCCGGGAACACCATCTTCCGGCGGGACTTCGATCGAGCCTGCGGCGTCTTCGGCGTGCTGCTCCACGAGGTGGATCGGCCCGCGCTCGCCCGCATGCTGGAGGGCATGCAGGTCTTCGAGCTGGGCTACTCCTGGGGCGGGTTCGAGAGCCTCGTGATCCCCCAGCACCCCCTGAGCGAGCGCACGGCCGTCCCCTTCGCGGAGAGCGGCACGCTGCTGAGGGTCTCGGTCGGGCTCGAGTCGACCGAGGACCTCGCGGAGGATCTCGCGGCCGGCCTCGAACGCCTTCACGCCTGAGACGGACCTCGATCCGATCTCGTGGCACAATGCGACGATGAGCGACTGGTCGTGCGAAGTGCTGCAGGCGGGAGCGTTGCGGCTGGACGGTGGCGGGATGTTCGGGATCATCCCGAAGGCGATGTGGTCGACCTGGTCGCATCCCGACGAGTCGAATCGCATTCCCCTCCAGACCAACTGCCTCCTGCTCCGAAGCAGCGCCGGGACGGTGCTGGTGGAGACCGGGTGCGGCGACAAGTGGACCGATCGGGAACGGGCGATGTACGGACTCGAGGATCGGACGATCGTCGACGCGCTCCGCGAGGCCGGCACCACCCCGGACGAGATCGACCTTGTCGTGGTGACGCACCTCCACTTCGACCATGCGGGTGGTCTCACGACCTTCGACGCGGACGACCCCGACCCCTCGAAGCCCGCGCGTCCCGTCTTCCGCAACGCCGAGGTCGTGGTCCAGCGCCTCGAGTGGGATGACGCCGTCGCCAATCGAAGCACGATGACCCGGACCTACCTCCGCTCGCATCTCGATCCGATCGACGATCGGCTCCGACTCGTCGAGGGCGGCGAGGAGGTCCTTCCCGGTCTTCGAGTCGAGCCGGTGCCCGGCCACACGCGAGGCCAGCAGGGCGTCCTGGTCGAGACCGCCTCCGGGACGATCGCGTTCCTGGGCGACCTGCTCCCCACCCGCCATCACGTCCATCACTCCGCCGCCACCGCCTACGACATGGATCCGTACGAGACCATGACCGTGAAGCGAACCCTGCTCGAACGAGCGTTCCGGGAACGGTGGACGCTCGCCCTCGATCACGACTTCGAGGTGCCGCTCGTTCACGTCGATCGCGACGCTCGAGGGCGATACGAGCTCACGAACCGGGATTCGTAGGGCGATCGGGGAATTCGGGGAACTTCGCGGCGGGGCTCGGCGAACCTCCTCTTCGATCATTCCTGCGCCGGGGGCGATGGATGCGGCGCAGCCACCACGACTTCACGTCCATGCCGGATGCGAAGTCCTCCGGGACCCACCTGATGAACAAGATCGGATCGCCTTCGTGCACGGCACGTTCGTGGCGCACCCTCTCCGCCACCGTCCTGGCCGCGTCCCTCGGATTCGTGACCACCTCGGCCGTCGGTCACGGTTCGGCGGCCTCGCCGCCGTCGCGGATCTACATCGGCTGGCAGAGCGGGGTGGAGAACCCCTCGCTCGATGCGATCGCCGCCGCCGTGGCGGTCGGCGGGACGCAGCCGTTCTACGACTGGAACGAGGTGGTGAACTTCCATCCGGGTGATCCGGACTACCAGGCCTCCATCGACTATTCCCTGACCATTCCCGACGGACGCATCGCCTCCGGGGGGAACGACAAGTACGCCGGACTCGATCTCGTCCGGGACGACTGGCCCGCGGAACCGATCGAGAGCGGTCCGTTCGTCATCGAGTGGTACGCGACCACCCCGCACAACCCGAGCGTGTTCCGCGCCTACCTCACGACCCCGGACTGGGACCCCGCGCAACCGCTGAACTGGGCCCAGCTCGAGGAGATCGAGACCGGCGCCCCGACCCTCGACGACGGGACGTACCTCATCCCGACGACGCTTCCGGAGCGGATCGGACGACATGCCCTGGTCGTGATCTGGCAACGCCTCGACCCCGTGGGCGAGGGGTTCTATTCGGTCAGCGACGTCGACTTCGGGACCTGCGACGAAGTGTGCGAGTGCCCGGCCGACCTGGACCTCGACGGCACGGTCGACGGCGCCGATCTCGGCCTGCTCTTCGCCTCGTGGAACGGCGCGGGCGGCGACCTCGACGGCGACGGCGACACCGACGGTTCGGACATGGGACTCCTGCTGAGCGCCTGGGGGTCCTGCGGACCCGACTGCGACGGTGACGGCATCCCCGACGCCGAGGAGATCGCCGACGGCGCCCCCGACTGCGACTTCGACGGCATCCCCGACGAATGCGCCGGACTGCCGGACTGCGACGGCGATGGGATCCCGGATCCCTGCGCGATCGCCGAGGGTCTCGCCGAGGACTGCGACATGAACCTCGTCCCCGACTCCTGCGAGCTCGCCGGCGGTGACGCCAACGGCGACGGAACCCTCGATGTCTGCGAACTCGACGGCTTCCTGCATCGTTGGAGGGTGGTCGACCAGTGGTCCGGCGGCTTCATCGCCGAACTGGACCTCGTCAACGACAGCGGTCAGTGCCTGAAGGGGTGGGAGGTCCTCTTCTCACCGACCGGATTCGAGGTGACCGGGTCGTGGAACGGTCGGCTGGCGCCGACCGATCCCGGCCAGGTCCGCCTCGTGAACGAGACCTGGAACGCGGACTTCTGTTCCGGAACGACCCTCACCATCGGGATGCAGTGCTCCGGGAGCCCGTCCGAACCCGGGGGATTCACCCTGAACGGCTCCGCGACGTCTCCTTCGCCCTGAGCCGACGAGGCTGCCAGGGGATCGTCGGGTCCTCGGGGCGATGTCGATCCCGGTCCGCCCGCACCGGGTGGAGAGCCCCCGGGACATGGATCCGGGGATTCGACCGCCGTTCCGGCGTCGGATCCCCGGATTCGCCGTTTGCCCGGAACCGCCGGCTGCGTATACCTTGCGGGACATGCGCCGACTCACCAACCACCTTCTCGTCGCGGTCCTCGCGAGCCCCTTCGCCGCAACCGCCATGGCGTTCGCCCAGTCGGCGCCCCGCGATCCCAACATCGGGCAGGCCCAGCGCACCCCGATCTGGCTCGGTTACCTGGTGGCCGGGATCTTCGCCACGATCCTCGTGGTGCTGACCCTCTTCCCGTCCAAGCGACAGTCCGAGGACGTCTGAGTCCGGTCGGCCCCTCCTGTCCACGACCCAAACGCACTCTCCACGGAGAATCGAATGTTCCATCGGAACCTCAAGGGCCTGCTCCTGCTGAACGGCCTGCTCGTCGCGATGCTCGCGGCGATCACCTTCGCCCCGACGGCGGAGGCGCAGCAGCGTTTCCGCGGCAAGTACGCGATGGTGTCCGGCCGAGCCCAGGGAACCGTCCCCTACCTGCTCTACATCGTCGACCAGAACTCGCGCCAGCTCGTGGCCGTCCGCTACAACGTCCAGCAGGACGTCCTGGAAGGCATGGGCTACCGGGATCTGGTGAAGGACGCCGTCACCATTCGCCAGAACCGCAAGTGAGCCCATGGAGACGATTCCCATGAAGACCCGACGATCCAACCCCGCCGCCCCGATCCTCTGGGCATCCGCGTTCGTCATCGCCGCCCTGGCGATCCTCCAGGCCGGTCGACTCGCTCCGAACCCCGCATTCGCGGGCCAGGCGGTCTCGACCGACGAAGGCTTCTCGCTCGTGACGAGCTCGAGCGGCACCGGTCCCTCCGACCGGCCCTACGACGTCCTGTACGTCATCGATTCGAGCGAGGAGACCCTCTTCATCTACTACATCGACAACGCCAACAGCCCGGCCACCTCGAAGCTCGAGCTCAAGAACGGGGCCTTCCTTCCGACCCTGTTCAACGCCGCTCGGTGACCATGGCATCGATCGAAGTGATCCGCGGAGGCGTCGCGACCAGCGACGCCTCCGTTCATTGACGGAGAACACCGATGCGACAGCGAACGGTCGATCCCGTGATGGCCGCCCGACGAGCGGCCGAGTTCACCACCCGGTCCATCAAGCAGGCGTCCAAGGACGCGGCGCTGAGGCTCGCCGTCTCGATGACGGACCTCACCACCCTGGAGGGCGCCGACACGCCCGAACGGGTCCGGGCCCTCTGCGACCGTGCCCGCCGGCCAATCCCCGAGGCGGTCGATCCGCCGGTGCATCCGGTCGCCGCGGTCTGCGTCTATCCCTCGATGATCGAAGCGGCGAAGGAACGGGTTCGGGGAACGGACATCAAGGTGGCGAGCGTCGCGACGGCGTTCCCGAGCGGACAGTCCCCCCTCGAGATCCGTCTCGCCGAAGTGGCCCGGGCGGTGGAGTCCGGGGCGGACGAGATCGACATGGTGATCAATCGGGGCGCCTTCCTCGCCGGCCGCTACGACGAGGTCCAGGACGAGATCGCCGCCATCAAGCGAACATGCGGCCGGGCCCACCTCAAGGTCATCCTCGAGACCGGGGAGCTCGGGACCCTCGACCGGGTCCGCCTCGCCTCCGATCTCGCCATGGAGGCGGCCCTTTCCGAGCCCTTCGAAGGCGACCGTTGCGAGCCCGGGGAGGTCTTCATCAAGACCTCGACGGGCAAGATCTCGCCGGCCGCGACGATGCCGGTCGTGCTGGTGATGCTCGAGGCGATCCGCGACCGGGCGATCCTCACCGGCGAGATGGTCGGCATGAAGCCCGCCGGTGGAATCAGGAACTCGAAATCGGCCATTCATCACCTGGTGATGCTGCGGGAGACTCTCGGGGACGAGTGGATGAAGCCGAGCCTCTATCGATTCGGGGCCTCGAGCCTGCTCGACGATCTCGGTCGACAGATCCTGCGCCGCAGCCACGGCCGGTACGCTGGACGCGGCGACATTCCGACGTCCTGAAGAGGCTCCTCGAGACCGTCGACACCAGCCGGTATTTCCGGCAAGTGGTTTCCCAGCAAGGGGATGGATTCCAGCCAGCGATCCTCTATAGTGAGCGTCTCAGCGAGACCGGAGCATCCCTGACGAAGGCATTTCTCCTGCTCCGTCCCGCCGATCCGACCGGCACATCCATCCCCTCGTTTCGTCTTCCCTGTCAACGCATTTCCAGTGAAGCTTCCCGACCTCATCCACGGCTACCGAGTGCTCAAGCACATCGGTTCCGGCGCTGCGAGCGAGATCTTCTGCGTCTTCGATCCGAAGACGAGCGAGGTCTATGCGCTCAAGCAGGTCATCCTCGACGAGAAGCGCGACAAGGACGATCGCTTCCTCATCCAGGCCGAGAACGAGGTGAAGGTCTCGAAGAAGCTGACGCATCCGTCGATCCGGCGGATCCACAGCGTCGAGAAGATCCGCCCCAAGGGATGGTCCCGGAACGAAGTGATCGTCCTGATGGAACTGGTCGACGGCCAGTCGCTCGACCAGCTCACCGGACTGTCGGTCGAGGAGAAGGTCCGCTACCTCCGCGAGGTCTCGGATGCCATGGCCCACATGAACGACAAGGGCTACGTGCATGCCGACATGAAGCCCACGAACATCATGGTGACCGGCGAAGGACAGGTGAAGGTCATCGACCTGGGCCAGGCGCACCCGATCGGCAAGGCGAAGGAACGGATCCAGGGCACGCCGGGCTTCATGGCGCCCGAGCAGGCCGAGATCCAGCCGCTCTCCGAACGGACCGACGTCTACAACTTCGGGGCGACGATCTACTGGATGCTCACGAACCAGGAGGTCCCGACCGCGGGCCCCGGGAGCCGCGGGGGCAAGGCCGCCGTCCCGCCCCCGGCCAATCGCTTCAACCCCGACGTGCCGGTCGAACTCGCCGAGGTCGTGAACCTCTGCCTCGAGCCGAACGAGCACGGTCGCTGGAAGAACATGCACGCCGTCACGAGGCAGCTCGACAAGGTGCTCGCCTCGATGCCGATGCGAAGCCGGACCGCCTGACCGGCCGCCTCAGGCGCCCGACGGGTGCCAGATCGTCTTCATCTCCGTGAACGGTTCGATCGTCCAGGGCGTCGTCCTGGCCTCGTCGTCGTACCAGTCCGTCGCCGGACCGTCGAGCAGGTGGACTCGCTTCAGGTTGTCCGCGGATCCCGCCTCGAGCAGGCGCCGCTCGTCGACCGACTCGAAGCACCCGCCGACCGCGTCCACGTCGCGATGGTTCGCGACCTCGGGGACCAGCTCCTCGCGGTGACCGGTCAGGATGTTGACCACGCCGCCCGGGACGTCGCTGGTGGCGCAGATCTCCGCGAAGGTCATGGCAGGGAGTGGATTCGCCGCCCCGACCACCGCGACGACGACGTTGCCGCCCGCGAGCATCGGAGCGATCGTCGAGACGAGTCCGAGCAGGACCTGCGATTCCGGGGCGATCGCGATGCAGACCCCCGAGGGCTCGGGCGCCGTGAAGTCGTGATACGGACCGTTGACCGGATTGCGGCACCCGACGACCTGCGGGAACTTGTCGCACCAGCCGGCGAAGCCGACGAGCCGGTCGATCGAGGCGTCGACCTGCTTGACCGCCGCGGCCCGGGTCGGTGTCCGACCCGATCCGATCGCCGGCACCGCGCGGATCGCGTCGACGAGTTCCTCGCGCCGACCCTCCGCCATCTCGGCGAGGCGGTAGAGGATCTGGCCCCGGTTGTAGGCGTCGCGTCCCCACCATCCGGCGAGGCTGCCTCGGGCCGACTCGATCGCGTTCCGAAGGTCCTTCCGACTCGCCCGGCAGCAGTGCGCCACGACGCGTCCTCCCGCTCCCTCGAGAACGAGGGTGCGACCGCTCTCGGTCCGGGGGAACCCGCCGCCGATGAACAGCTTCCAGGTCTTCAGGACTTCGACTCGAGACATGCGGTGCTCCGGAGTGGGTTGCCCGAAATGGTACTCTCTTCGTCGATCAAGTCACCCAGACCAGAGGAGGAACCATGCTCGACATCGCCCCCATGTCCATGATCGGAGTCTCGGGCGTCCTGGTGGGCGCCGGCCTCGTCGCCGCCGTCGTGCTGGTGGTGGTGATCGCGGTCGTCTCGATCTACAACCGCCTCGTGCGACTCCGGGTGACCTGCAAGGAGTCGTGGTCGGACATCGACACCGAGCTCCAGCGACGACACGATCTCATCCCGAACCTCGTCTCGACCGTCAAGGGATACGCGTCCCACGAGAAGGACCTCTTCGAGAAGGTCACCGAGCTCCGCAATCAGGCGGTCGGCGCGCGGGACGAGAGCCCCGACAAGCGAGCCGGGGTCGAGAACATGCTCGAGGGCTCCGTCGGCAAGCTGATCGCGACGGCCGAGGCGTATCCCGACCTCAAGGCGAACCAGAACTTCATGGAGCTCCAGAAGGAGCTCTCGGAGACGGAGACCCGGGTCGCCCGGGCGCGGCGCTTCTACAACGCGAACGTCCGGTCGTTCCGGCAGAGCACCATGACGTTCCCGAACAACGTCCTCGCCGGCATGTTCGGATTCCAGTCGACCGAGTTCTCCTTCTTCGAGGCGGCCGCCGGCGATCGGGAAGCGATCGCGGTCGACGCGACCGACTTCTCCTGATTCGATCCACGACCCGCGGGAGGATTCCGAGGAGGCTCGAGAAGCCTCGCTGCGATGGGTCGAGGGCTTCCCTCGGGCCGGACCCGCCAATCCGATGCAGAAGATGTCCCTTTTCCGAGCCGCCATGCGCGCGTTGTACGACCCCTTCCTCTCCCTCCCACCACGTGATTCATCGAGGACCCCCCGACCATGAACAAGCACCAGGATCCTTCCCAGACCGACGAGTCCTTCAGCTCACCGAAGGGTGCGGCCTGGTCGGTCCTCGGCGCACTCGTCGGTGCGATTCTGGGATACGCCGCGGGCCTGGGCATCTCGCAGGGAAACGCCTCGGACGGACCACCGGATCCCGGAACCACCGGGGGGTGGATCCTGACGATCTTCACCACGACCCTCGGATTGGCGCTCGGTGCCGTCCTCGCCTGGTTCGCGGCCAAAACGAATGCCCGGACTCGCAACGAGGAGCGCGACTGGTGCCGGCGCCACGGCTGGATCCGGCTCGGAAACCGATCCCCGTTCACGCATGACGGCTTCGACTTCGAGTCGCCGCTGAAGCACTCGAATCTCCTCTGGAAGCGTGGCGGATGGAGCGGCTCCATGGTCCGCGACGACCCGGACCATCCCGCGATGTACGGAGCACGGAGCATTCAGGAGATCCTGATGGCCACCGGTGACGCCGACGACGACCGAAAGCGGTCCCTCTTCGTCGTGGTCCGCACCGGAAGGTCCCACCCCTCGCTGCTGATCCTCCCCGAGAAGGTCATCGACCTCAAGAACCTCGTTTCGAACCGATCGCGGGTCGAATTCGAATCGGCGGACTTCAATCGGCACTGGAAGGTCTACGCCGACGACGCCCGGGAGGCTTCCGCCATCCTGGATGAGGAGACCATCGAGTTTCTCGGCAACACGAATCCGCGGGAGATGCCCGCGATCGAGATCGCGGGCGATCTCCTGATCCTCCGGTACGACCACACGAGGTTCGATCCGACGGAGCCGCGAACCAGGTTCACGGTCCTCCGGTGGATGGAGTCGCTGCTCCGGACGATGCCCGACGACCTCGTTCCCTGCTGCGATCTCCTGAGCTCGCCGAGTTCCGCTTCGGAATCCGCGTGACCATGACGCCGACGAGCGAAGCCGATCCGGCTCCAACCTCGTCGCGCCTTCGGACCCCGATTCCCTTCGAGACCCCCACGCCGCGATCCCGCCATGCCTGACCCATCCCAGGTGGAGACGTCGTTCACGGCCCGGGCCATGGCCGCCAGCATCGTGGTCGGCGCGATCCTCGGGGGATTCATCGGCGCCTCGGACGCGGCGAGTCATCGCCTGGGCGACGCGTCCGAGATCACCCTGGGAATCGTGGGTGCGGTCGCCGGCGCGGCGATCGCCTGGTTCACCGTCCGGAGAAGGCTCTCGACGGCCAACCGATTGAAGCGGTGGTGCCGGTCGCACGGCTGGACCTGGCTGGGGCCGCACGCCCCCTGGGGTCGAGGCGTCGTCGACTTCGAGTCGGCGGTGCGGGCATCGCACGTGTTCCTCGCCCCCGGTCACTGGGGCGACGTCCTCGCCAGGGACGACGAGTCGACGCCCGCCCTCTGGGCGATCCGGGCCCCGAGGAACAACGACTCCCGCAAGCGGATCGTGGGACACCTGATCGTCCACGTCGCCGGATCGTGCCCCGACACCACGATCGTCCCCGCCGATCGCGCCGGCCTGCTTCCGAAGCTGGATGGTCGGCATCGCGTCGAGTTCGAATCGGACGACTTCAACCGCGCCTGGAAGGTCGACAGCCGGGACGCCGCCCGGGCCTTCGAACGGATCGACCAGCGGACGATCGAGTACCTCCAGTCCCAGTCGCTCAAGCCGATGATCGAGTTCATCGAACAGGTGCTCGTCTTCCGGTTCGACGAGACCGACGTCCTCTCCGACGAGGGGCGCGAACGTTGCCTGGCATGGTGCGAGGGATTCACCCGGGCCGTCCCCGACGACCTGCTCGTCGGTGCGAGCTTCATCGCTCGACCGTGATGGACGGCCCCGGCCGCCGCCCCGGGTAGGAGGGACGCCGCACCCCGGCGGGACTCAGAGCTTCAGGTAGCCGCGGAGTCCGTGGAGCCCGCCCTCGCGGCCGAATCCACTCTCCTTCACGCCGCCGAACGGGCTCGTCGCATCGAATCGGTTGTAGGTGTTGAGCCAGACGACCCCGGCCTGAAGTCGACTCGCCACGTCGAAGATCTTGCTGCCCTTGTCCGTCCAGACGCCGGCGGCAAGCCCGAAGCGGGAGTCGTTCGCCCGGCGGATCGCCTCCTCGGGCGTCCGGAAGCTCATGACCGCGAGCACCGGCCCGAAGATCTCCTCCCGGGCCACGACGTGGCTCGGCTGGACCCCGGTCAGGAACGTCGGTCGGCACCAGAAGCCCTTCGAAGGCAGCTTGCAGGTGTTCGGTTCGTGCCGGACCGCGCCCTCGTCCACGCCGCGATCGAGGTAGCCGCGGATCGTCTCGAGCTGGCCGGCGGAGTTGATCGCCCCGACGTCGGTGTTCTTGTCGAGCGGATCGCCCACGCGAAGGGTCTCGAGCCGCCGCTCGAGCTTCGTGACGACCTCCTCCAGCACCGGTTCCTCGACGAAGAGCCGGCTTCCGGCGCAGCAGACGTGGCCCTGGTTGAACCAGATGCCCTGGACGATGCCTTCGATCGCCTGGTCGATCGAGGCGTCGGCGAAGACGATGTTCGGGCTCTTGCCGCCGAGCTCGAGCGTGAGTCGCTTTCCGGTGCCTGCACACGAGGCGGCGATCGCCTTGCCGACCTCGGTCGACCCGGTGAACGCGACCTTGTCGACGTCGGGATGCTCGACGAGGAGCCGTCCGGTCTCGCCGGCCCCGGTCACGATGTTGACGACGCCGGGAGGCAGCTCGCATTCGGCGCAGATCTCCGCGAACCGCAGGGCGGTCAACGGCGTGGTCTCGGCGGGCTTGAGGACCACGGTGTTCCCGCAGGCGAGGGCCGGGGCGATCTTCCACGCGAGCATGAGGAGCGGGAAGTTCCACGGGATGACCTGGCCGCAGACGCCGACCGGCTTGGGATCGATCGCGCCGGGGAAGGCGTAGCGAAGCTTGTCGCACCAGCCCGCGTGGTGGAAGAAGTGCTGGGCGACGAGGGGGAGGTCGACGTCGCGGCTCTCCCGGATCGGCTTGCCGCCGTCCATCGTCTCGAGGATCGCGAGCTCGCGGGCCCGCTCCTGGATCCGACGGGCGATTCGATAGAGGTACTTGGCCCGCTCGAGCGGCTTCGTCCGGGACCAGCCTCGGAACGCCTTTCGTGCGGCGGCGACCGCGGCGTCGACGTCGGCGGCGTTGGCCTGGTCGCATCGGCTGAGCACGACTTCGTTCGAGGGGTTGACCGTCTCGAACGACTTGCGGCCACGCGAGGCGACCCATCGACCGTCGATGAAGAGTCGGTGTCGTTCCTCGATCGAGACCTTCGTGGTCTCGGGGGCGGGGGCGTCGGTCCAGTCGATCGTGTGTCGTTCCTGCATGGCGTCTCCGGGGACTCCGATGATCCTACCGGACCGCGGCGACCGGCCCGTCCGGGACCGTGGTCGAGGACATGGGAATGGGCCTCCAGATACCCTGCGGGCATGCGCATCCTCTCCGTCGACATCGGTGGCACGAACATCAAGACCCTCCTCGAGGGCGAGACCCCCGACGACAAGCGAAAGGTCGCCAGCGGTCCCGACTTCACGCCCGATGCCATGCGGAAGGCCATCGACGAGATGCGTCCCGCGGACAGCTACGACGTCGTGACGATCGGCCTGCCCGCCCCCATCAAGGCCGGGCGGGTCATCAAGTCGCCCGTCAACCTCGGCGACGGATGGGCCGACTTCGACTTCGCCGCCGCCTTCCCCGACAAGCAGGTCCGCCTGCTGAACGACGCCGCGATGCAGGCGATCGGCAGCTATGCCGACGAGGGGAAGATGCTCTTCCTCGGTCTCGGCACCGGCCTCGGCACCTGCATGATCGCGCACCACATGGTGCTTCCGATGGAACTCGGTCACTTGCCGTTCAAGGGCGGCCACACCTTCGAGGAGTGGGTGGGCGAGTCCCGACGCGAGGATCTCGGCAGCAAGGACTGGCGACGCGAGGTCTGGCAGGTCGTCGAGATCATGCATGCCGGGCTGCTGCCGGACGAGATCGTCCTCGGCGGCGGGAACACGAAGAAGCTCCAGAAGCACGCCGACGAGATCCCCGCCTACGTCCGGCTCGGGGAGAACAGCAACGCCTTCCTGGGCGGCTTCAAGGTCTGGCAGGACGATCGCTACGAGCAGACCGTGCCGATTCTCGGCGCCTGAGGCTGCTTCGCCCGACAACCTTGGTCGATGGCCGGAAATCGGTTCGCCGAGCCCCGGTCGCCATCTATATTCGAGGGTCCGTCCCGACCGGGTCGGGCTCGCCCTCCTCCCCCGTCGCAGATCGGTTCCGTCGATGTTCGATCCGGCCATCCTCCTCCTCGCCGCGCTCCCCGGCATCGTCGACTGCAACGGCAACGGACTCGACGATGCCGTCGAGATCGCCAAGGGTCTCGCCCCCGACTGCCAGGCGAACGGCGTGATCGACGACTGCGAGCGCGGTGGCGTCGAGCCTCTCGCCTACTGGCGCTTCGAGGAGTTCGGGGGTTCCACGATCGCCGACTCGGGACCCCTGGGACTCGACGGCACGACCGACGACACCGCGCCGATCTCCTCGATCGGGCCCGCCGAGATCCCCCAGACCAACGCGGAGAACCTGCTGGCCCGGAGGATCGCCGGCGGCGGCTCGGTCCTGGTCCCGGACCCGACCGGTGCCCTCTCGCTGGGTGGATCGAGCTTCACCATCGAGGCCTGGGTCCGGCTCGACCAGCTCTCGAACACCAACGGCCCGAACCAGCGACAGACGCTGGTCCAGAAGAAGGAGCTGGCGGCGGGCGGCGCGACCACCGACTACCTCGTGCTCGTGCAGGCGGGCGACGCCTCGGTGACCTCGGACAGCAACTACGGCAAGACCTCCGACCTCACCGGCCGCGAGATCGCGATCCTCTTCGGTTCGGGCTCGGACACCTGGATCGCCACCAGCGCCCTGCAGATCCGCGACAACGACTGGCACCATGTCTCCGTCTCCCTCGACGCGGACACCGGCAAGATCCGGTTCACGCTCGATGGCCGGGTCTCGGTGGTGAGACCCGATCGATCCGATCACGTCGTCAACGACGGTCCCCTGCTGATCGGCGCCCACACCAACGCGGCCGGCACCTTCAACCAGTTCCTTCGCGGCGACGTCGACGAGGTCCGCATCCTCGACCGTGTCGTTCCCGACGAGCTCCTGCTCGCCCGCTATCGAGGAGGCGACTGCAACGACAACGGCATCCCCGACGGGTGCGAGATCGATGCCGGCGACGAGGACGACTGCGACGGGGACGGTCGGCCCGACGCCTGCCAGGTCGCCGAGAACGACTGCGACGGCAACGGCATCCCCGACCAGTGCGACCCCGACTGCAACGGGAACGGCGTTCCGGACGCCTGCGACATCGCGCTCGCGACGAGCCTCGACTGCCAGCCCGACGGCTTTCCCGACGAGTGCCAGGTCGCGGGCGACGCGACCATCGGCTACGACGAGACCGGCGTCGCCTACATCGCGGTCCGCACGGACGTCCCGAACATGGTGTGGCTGCAACGGTTCAATGCGAACGAGAACGGCACGATCGTCTCGGCGATCGAGGCCGACTTCGGCATCGTGCCTCCCGGCATCCCCTACACCGCGGGCATCTGGAACGATCCGAACGGCGACGGCGACCCCGCGGACGCCCAGGTCGTCTGGTCGGCCGAGGGCGTCACCACCGACGAAGAGGGGTTCTTCACGATTCCCGTCCCCGACATCCCGGTCGGCGACCGTGGTGCGGTCTTCTACGTCGGTTTCGCGATGGTGGTCGACACCGACCCCAGCGGCGGCGACTTCCCCGCCTCGCTCGACATGTTCGGCGATCCGACCCGCGGTCGCGCCTGGTTGATCGGAAGCATCGATCCCGTCGACCTCGACGATCTCCGGACGTTCTCGGAGGAGTACGGCCTCGTCGAGAACCGCTACATGACCGGCAACTGGCTCATTCGGGCCGTCACCGACGCCCCCGCCCTGGACTGCAACGACAACGGCGTCCCGGACGACTGCGACGTCCTCGAGGGCACGAGCCCCGACGTCGACGGCGACGGTCGGCCCGACGAGTGCGGCGACTGCAACGGCAACGGCGTCCTCGACGGCTTCGAGATCGCGGACGGCTTCCTGGGGGACTGCGACGGCGATGCGATCCCCGACGTCTGCCAGTCGTTCTCGAACGACTGCGACGGCGACGGGGTGCCCGACTCCTGCGCGATCGATCTCGGCGGCGACTGCAACGGCAACGGGATCCTCGACCCCTGCGACATCTCGAGCGGGTACGAGATCGACGAGGACGGCAACGGCGTCCCCGACTCCTGCGACGACTGCAACGGCAACGGACGGATCGACTTCTTCGATCTCGAGCTGGGCACGAGCGACGACTGCGACGGGAACGGCGTCCCGGACGAGTGCCAGTTCGGCGATCCGGTGTTCGACACCATCTACACGTTCGCCGACGACGAGGCCGAGAGCTACCTGAACCTCATCGGCCCGACCGAGTTCGCGTGGCTCACCAGGCACGAGGTGGCGGCGGGCGCTGAATGGGTCGGGGCCATCGACATCTCGTGGGGTCTCGCATGGCCCGGCCAGGACGCGAAGGTCGCGGTCTGGAGCGATCCCGACGGCGACGGCGAACCGGGCGACGCCGAACTCCTGGCCGAGGTCGCGACCTTCACCACCGAGGTCTACAGCGGCGCGAGCGTTCGGGTCCCGATCCCGCCGACCCGCATCGGCGACGCCGGCGACTTCTTCTTCATCGGCGCCTGGTACACCTCGCCGATCGGAGGGTCCCCGATCGCGCTGGACTACGACGTCGACGGCACCCGGAGCTGGCTGGTGTTCGACGCAGATGGTGGCTCGGTCGACCTGGCGAACCTCGGCGGCGAGACCCTCAGCGAGTTCAGCTTCTACGACTTCGTGATCGGCGCCGTCGCCCACGACGGCACGACCTTCCCCGGCGACTGCAACCTGACCACGACCCTCGACGCCTGCGACATCCTCGACGGGACATCGGACGACCTCGACGGCGACGGCGTTCCCGACGAATGCGAGGACGACTGTCCCGCCGACTTCGACGGGAACGGCGTGGTGAACGGCGCTGACGTCGGGCTCTTCTTCGTCCAGTGGGGCGCCTGCCCGGCGGCGTGCCCCGCCGACTTCAACGGCGACGGCGTCGTGAACGGCGTCGACCTCGGCACCCTCCTGAAGTCCTGGGGGTCGTGCGACTGAGTCCCGGACGGGACCGCACCCCCCTTCCAGCCTCGCGACGGCCGGCCAGACCGTCGCCTTCCGATCCGCCCCCGCGAATTCGCTTCGATTTCGCGGGGGCGATCCCTTTCTCAGCTCCGGGGCGTTCCCGGGCTAGCATGAAGTCCGTCCGGACACCCCATCCGCCCGCGTCGTGGCGGTCGGGTCCGGCCGAGGAGCCGAGCATGCCGTTCCGTCTTGATCATTCCGTCACCGCCGCCCTGCTGGTCGGGCTTGTCGGTTCGGCGGCCATCGCCGCACCCCCGGTGACGATCGAAGGCCTCTTCGGCGACTGGTCGAAGCGGCCGGTGGCCCACCGCGACCCGAAGGGCGACGGCCCGCTCGATCTCGTGAAGCTGACCTGCGCCGACGAACCCGGCTGGTTCCAGTGCCTGATCGAGAGCCCCGTCGACTTCGATCTCTCCGAGAACAACCAGCTCGTGCTCCTGCTCGACACCGACGACGACGCGTCGACCGGCCTCCAGGCGGAGGGCATCGGCGCCGAGGTCCGATTCGTGTTCGGCGATCGCGAGGGACGCTTCTACGCGAACCCGACCTCGAACCCGAACGGCGGCACCCAGATCTGGCACGGTGACCTCGCGCTCCAGAGCGGTCCGACCGTCACGTCCACCCGCTTCGAGGTCGCACTCTCGCGCACCGCGACCGTCGACGGCCGGGCCGTCTTCCCCGGCGACACCGTGGCGATGGTGCTGGTCGACGGCGGCGGCGAGCGGCTTCCCGACGCCGGCGCCGTCCGCCACGTCCTGGACCTCGCC
>JAYZBK010000162.1:0-7165 GCA_036339295.1 Planctomycetota bacterium | reverse complement strand
GGCCGCCGAGCAGCAGCTGGGATCGGCGGTGCAGACGAGGTAGGCGCACCCGGTGTCGGTGCAGCCCGGGGTGATGTGCGGCGTGATGCAGTCGAAGCGCGTCAGTTCCCACTCATGGGGACAGAGGCAGTTGCCGGCGTCGGGACGGGTGTCCGCCGCGAGCGGCCGGCAGAGGTTGTCGGCGAAGGTGACGCAGTCGGCGTCCCAGACCACCGAGCAGCAGGCGGGATCCGCATCGCACACGACCGAGCAGCAGCTCGCATCGGAGCAGCCGCCCGCGTCGGGAGCGCCGGGCGTGCCCGGACTGAAGCAGGATCGCGGGTTGGTGTCGCCGCAGGCGGGGTTGCAGGCACCGCTCGACTCGGAGATGAGGCAGCGGAGGATCTGCTCGTCGAAGGTGTCGATCACCCCGTTGTCGTTGAAGTCGGCGCAGTAGTTGGGGGGGAACTGCGCCTCGTACAGCTCGAACACGAGGAGGTCGAGGCCGTCGAGGAGGCCGTCCGAGTTGAGGTCGCCCCGGCACTGGCCGCACTCGACCCAGAACTGCGGGTTCTCGGGGGCATCCGGGCACGCCTGCCCGTGGGCCTTCATGGCGGGGAACAGGATCGCCAACACCGTCAGCAGCGGGAGGAGGCCTCGTGAACGTCGGAGGTGGATGCTGTTCTTCAAGGAGGAGCCCAGAGAAGGAGCCCGGAGCGGGATGGTGGCGAGACGGATGATCCGCCCGGGCCATCGATCGATGGCGTTCGGAGCCGGATGTGCAACGGCCTCCGGCACCGAAGTGTACGCCGCCGCAAGGCTTGGAACCAGCCCGGGAGGGTCGCGAGGACCGATTCGGACGTTCCGGGGCGGGGGATCCTCGAATCCGGTCGGACGGCTCACGCCGTTCCGCGGGGCTCCGGGTCGAGCGAGCCGAACCGTCGGGTGCGGCCGGCGAAGCTCCGGAACGCCTCGTGGAGATTGTCGACGGTGAAGTCCGGCCAGGCGACGTCGGTCACCACGAGCTCCGCGTAGCTGATCTGCCAGAGCAGGAAATTCGAGATCCGCATCTCCCCGGCGGTCCGCAGCAGGAGATCGGGATCGGGGAGCCCCGCGGTCGAGAGCCGGGCGTCGAGGAGTTCCTCGTCGATCGACGCCGGGTCGAGCGTGCCGTCGCGGACGTCGTTCGCGATCGACCGGGCGACGTCCGTGATCTCGGCCCGGGATCCGTAGTTGACGGCGATGCACAGGGTCAGGCCCGTGCATTCCCTCGTGGCCTCCTCGCAGGCGTCGGCCGCCTCGAGAATCGCGGCGGGCATGCCCTCGCGACGGCCGATTCGCCGGAAGCGGATGCCGTTCTCGACCATGCGACTTCGCTGGGACTCGAGGTACTCCTCGAGGAGCAGCATCAGGGCGTCGATCTCCTCGGCCGGCCTCTTCCAGTTCTCGCTGCTGAACGAGTAGAGCGTGAGGGCGTCGAGCCCGAGTCGGGCGCACTCGGTCGCCACGCGATCGACGGTCTCGGCCCCCGCGCGGTGGCCCGCCACCCGTGGAAGGCCTCGATCGGCCGCCCAGCGTCCGTTGCCATCCATGATGATGGCGAGGTGGCGAGGGAGGATGTCCGGGAGCGAAGGATCCATCGAGCCGGTCTTCTCCTCAGGGCGCCACGAGGACTTCGCGTCGTTCCGGTCCGATGCTCACGATCTCGATCGGAACGCCGACGAAGGCCTCGACCCGGTCGAGATATCGCCGGGCGGCGTCGGGCAGGTCGTCCCGGGACTCCGGTCGGCCCGGGGGCTCCTCCCAGCCGGGCATCGTCTCGTAGACCGGTTCGACCTCCGCGAGATCCTGGGCGTCGGGAAGGAAGCGGTCGGTGGTCGTGCCGTCCGGGAGCCGGTAGCCGGTGCAGAGTCGGACCTCGTCGAAGCCGCCGAGCACGTCGAAGAGCGTGCACGCGATGCCGGTGACGCCGCAGACCATCGCGGTGTAGCGGACCGCGACCAGGTCGAGCCAGCCGCAGCGGCGGGGTCTTCCGGTGGTGGTCCCGTACTCCCGGCCGCGGTCGCGGATGCGATCGCCGACCGCGTCGTCCAGTTCGGTCGGGAACGGTCCGCCACCGACCCGGGTGGAGTACGCCTTCATGATGCCCAGCACCCGGTCGATGCGTCCGAGGGGGACGCCCGTGCCGGCGGGGATGCCGAGCGTCGAGCAGTTCGAGCTCGTGACGAACGGATAGGTCCCGTGGTCGACGTCGAGCAGGCAGGCGTTCGCGCCCTCGAAGAGCAGTCTGCGTCCCTCGTCGAGGGCGTCGTGGAGCATCCAGGTGGTGTCGCAGACGTGGGGGGCCAGCCTCTCGCCCCAGGCGAGCGATTCCTCGAGGAGGCGCTGGACGTCGGTGGCGTCCTCGTCCTCCGCGCCGAGGGACTGGAGCTGGGCCCGTCGCAGCTGGCAGGCGATCTCGAGCTTCGCGCGGAGGCGATCCTCGTGCAGCAGGTCGCCGACCCGGATCGCGCCCGATCGGAGGATCTTCTCGGCGTAGGCCGGGCCGATGCCGCGGCGGGTCGTCCCGATCGCGGAACCGCGGCCGCCGGCGAGGAACTCCTCGAACGCGCCGTCCAGCGCCTTGTGGTACGGCATGACGACGTGTGCGCGGTTGGAGACCAGCAGGTTCGAGTCGACCTGGATGTCGCGTTCCCGAAGGCCCTCGATCTCCTCGAGCAGCTTGCCGGGATCGACCACGACCCCGTTCCCGACGACGCACGTGCAGCCAGGGAAGAGGATGCCCGATGGGACCAGGTGCAGGGCGTACCGCTCGTCGCCCACCACGACGGTGTGGCCCGCATTGGCGCCGCCGTTGTATCGGACGATGCACTCGTGATCGGGGGCGAGCAGGTCCACGACCTTGCCCTTGCCTTCGTCGCCCCATTGGAGCCCGACGACCGCGGTATGTCCGGCATCGGGTTCGGGTCCTGCGGGTCGTCTCGACTGGATCGGGGGGGCTTCGGGCATGGGGGCTCCAGAGGGCGGATGGTAGCGGAGCGAGGGGTCGGGAAGGTGTCGCCAGTCGCCTCCGATTGGCCATTCGTCGTTCAGAAGGGGGCCTTCCGATGCCGATGGATCGGGAGAGGGCCCGTCGGGGCCGGAGCCGAGGAGATCGCGCCGTGACCGAGCAGACCGTCATCCGCATCATGTGCCCGAATCTCGGGTGCCAGAGGGTGCTGGCCGTTCCGGATCATGCTCGCGGCAAGCTGGTTCGGTGCCGCAGCTGCGGCACGAACATCCGGATTCCCGCCGAGAGACCGCTTCCCTCGCTCGACCCCGAACCGCTCGAGACATCCGATCCGCAGGAAGGCCTCGAGGGCGAGGGCTGATTCCTCGGCCGGGCCGCGCTCCCGTGAAAGGCCGGCCGAGGTTCGAGGGGCCGGACGTACACTCGTCTCGTGGATCGGACCAGGACGACACTCGATGTCCTCGACGCCTCGTCGCCGGGCGAAGGGCTCCTCGACGGGGCCAGGCCCGAGTCGATCTACGCCCACGTTCCCTTCTGCGTCCACAAGTGCCACTACTGCGACTTCTATTCGCTGGTGGATCATCGAGGCCGCATGCCCGCCTTCGTCGATCGGTTCGAGGACGAGGTGAGGGCGATCGCGAGCCGGATCGATCCCTCCCGGCTTCGAACCGCGTTCGTCGGCGGCGGGACGCCCACCATGCTCGAGCCGCCCCAGCTCGAGCGGGTCCTCCGTGCCGTGGGCTCCCTCGCCTCCGATCGCGGCCTCGAGGAGTTCACGGTCGAGGCCAACCCCGAGACGGTCGATGCCGCGACCGCCGAGGCCCTCGTGCGTTCCGGCGTGGACCGGGTGAGCATCGGCTGCCAGAGCTTCGATCCGCGTCACCTCGCGACGCTCGAACGCCGGCATGATCCCGCGTCGGTGCCTCGGGCCGTCGAACGCCTGCGGCATGCAGGCATCGGCAGGCTCAGCCTCGACCTCATCTTCGGGGTCCCGGGTTCGACCCTCGAGGACTGGGAGCGGGACCTCGACCAGGCGATCGCGCTCGAACCGCACCCCCTGTCGTGCTACGGCCTCGTCTCCGAGGACGGCCCGCCCCCCGCGACGCGTCGTCGGCTCGGCCGGATCGAGCCGATCGACGACGCGGTGGAGGCGGCGATGTACGACCTCGCCCGTCGTCGGCTCGCGGAGGCCGGCTTCGACCACTACGAGGTGAGCAACTGGGCTCGGCCCGGCGAGGAGTGCCGGCACAACCTCGTGTACTGGACGCTCGGCGACTGGGTCGCCGTCGGGCCGGCCGCGGCCGGCAACCTCCGCGACACCCGGTATCGCAATCGGCCGAGGCTGGACGACTGGCTCGAGTCCACCGGCGCCTCGCGGGTGGTCGACGTCGAGCGCCCCTCCCCGTCGATCGCGTGCGGGGAGTGGTTCATGCTCGGCCTCCGGCTGCGGGCGGGCATTCCGAGGGCGGCGGTCGAGTCGCGTCTCGCCTCGGATCCGCGACGAGCCGCGATCGTCGACGACCTGCTTGGTCGGGGCGACCTCGAATGGCGTGGATCCTCGCTGCGCATCCCCGACTCGAGGATCATGACCTCCGACGGGATCCTCGGTCGCCTCGTCTGACGGGCGGGGGGCGGTCGCCGGGTCCGGATGTCGCTCAGCCCGTGAAGAACTTCCGGATGGACCGGATCGTGACGGCCCGCCCCATCGCGGCGATCGATTCGGTCAGCGGGATCTCCTTCGGGCAGACCTTCACGCAGTTCTGCGCGTTGCCGCAGTCGCCGACCCCGCCCATGCCCGAGACCGCGTCGATGCGCTCGTCCGCGAGGATGCGGCCGGTCTCGTGGAGGTTGAAGTAGCGAGCCTGGCTGATGGCGTGAGGCCCGACGAACGACGAGTCCCACGCGGACTCGTCCTCCTCGAGGTTGAACTGGGGGCACGCCTCGAGGCAGCACCCGCAGCTCATGCACTGGCTGAGTTCGTAGCGGGTGAGCTGGATCTTCGGCGACTCCATCGGGCCGGCGCCGAGATCGTAGGTGCCGTCGATGGGGACCCACGCCCGGACCCGGTCGAGCGCCGCGAAGACGCGAGCACGGTCGACGGCGAGGTCGCGGATCACCGGAAGGGAGGACATCGGCTCGAGGGTGATCGAGTTCGATTCGTCGACGATGTTCTCGATCAGGGCGGTGCAGCTCTGGCGAACCCCGCCGTTGATCACCATGGTGCAGGCGCCGCAGACCTCCTCGAGGCATCCCGAGTCGTAGACGACCGGCGTCGATTCCCGGCCGTCGGTGGTCCGCGGGTTGGCCGCGATCCACTGGAGGCACGAGATCACGTTCGCTCCGGTCTCGTAGGGGACGTCGAACTCCTCCCAGCGGGCGGGCTTCCCGGGCCCGTCCTGTCGCTTGATCCTGATTCGGACGGAGCGGGTCTTCTCGTCGTTGCCGGTGGGGGCGACCATGGGGAGTTCCGGTCGGGGTTCGCGAAAGGCGTCGAACGCGACGCACGAGGCATCGTAGCAACGATTCGGCCCGGATCCGCGGGCGGTTTCGGCCGCGGATGGAGGAACCGTCACGGTGCCGACGCTCCGACTGGTGAGGACCGGGGGATTGGACGATAAACCCAGAGCGGCGAGTCGGCGGCTCGATCGCCGCAGCGCCTCCCCGAGTGCCGATCACATGCCCCTCGACTACCTCAGACTGATGCGTCCGGCCGACTGGGTGAAGAACGTCTTCATCCTGCCCGCCCTCGTCTTCTCCCTTCCCACGCTCCCGGTCGACGGGCGGTCCGACGTCGCCGCGGCCTGGATCGCGGACACGCTTGTCGTCATCGCCGCCTTCAGCCTTCTCGCCTCGGGCTTCTATGCGATCAACGACGCCCTCGACGTGGAGAGGGACCGCCTGCATCCCCGGAAGCGTCGGCGGCCGATCGCCTCCGGGAGGATCTCGCCCGGCGCGGGCGTTCGCTTCGGCCTCGTCCTCGTGGCGGTCGGGATCGCCCTCGGGTTCGTGGTCGATGTCGCCGTCGGATCCGTGCTCGTCGCGTACCTCGTGCTCCAGCTCCTCTACAACGGCGGCTTCAAGCGCCTCGCGATCGTCGACGCCGTCGTGCTGGCCACGGGCTTCGCGATGCGGGCGACGGTCGGCGCCTTCGCGATCGACCGCACCGTCTCGACCTGGCTGCTCGGCTGCGTCTTCTTCCTCACCCTCTACCTGGCGTTCATCAAGAGGATGTGCGACCTCGCGGCCGCGAGGGAGGAGGGATCCGACTGGACGAGTCCGGCCGGCTACGACGACCGGTTCGAACTGAACTGGCTCCTTGGCATGAGCGGGGTGACGGTCGTCCTCTGCTGGGTCCTCTACACGCTCAGTCCCCACGCCGAGAGCCTCTTCGGGATCCGGGCCGCGGGCCTCGCGCTCCTCACGCCGTTCGTGGTGATCGTCGTGCATCGGTTCTACCGCCGGGCGAACGAGGGCGCCCGGGACAGCCCGGTGGCCGCGGTCCGGGAGGACCCGGTGATCTCCGTCGCCCTCGGCCTGTTCGTGGTCGGACTCTTCGCCTGCCTCTACGTGCCTGGTGCGGACGACCTTCTCGGGAGACTCATCTTCCCCGAGAGCGGTCTCGTCCCGGCCGACGCCGGAGGCGGCGCCTCCTCGTGATCGACCGGACGTCCGAACCTGCTCGTCGCGTCCCGGCCGGGCCTGCCGCCGTCGTGGCGCTCGTGGTCGGTTTCCTCGCGCTGACGCTCGGGCCGGTCCTCGGGGGGATCGATCACCTCCCCGAGAAGTCGATCGACATGGATCGGAACCACGTCCCGGTGGTGCGGACGTTCGCGGCGGAATGGCCCTCCCCGGACCTCGTCGACTACGACAGTGCCACGACGCCCGGCATGCATCTCCTCATGGCGGCCGTGGTCCGGTTCGTGGGCGACTCGGAGACGATGCTCCAGGTCCTCTCGGTCTCCTTCGGGCTCCTGCTGGTGCTCGTCGCCTGCCGGTTCTCCTCGCGCGCGGCACCCCTCGCGGTCGCCGTCGCCTGCACGCTTCCCCTGGCGCTGTCCCCGTACACGATCGGGAACTCGATCTGGGTCATGACCGACAACCTGTCGCTCGCCCTCGTCGCCGTGACGATGGGCGTCGCGATCTTCCATCGACCGACGATCGCCTCGTCGGCGGTCT
>JAYZBK010000161.1:0-21458 GCA_036339295.1 Planctomycetota bacterium | reverse complement strand
TGCTGGCTGGCGCCGCCCCGCCCCCGACGCCGACGGCGCCCGATGCCTCGACGACCGCCGCGGAGGTCGCGGCGGCCACGCGGGCGGCGGAACGCCTGATGGCCGAGGACGACTGGTCCGCCGCGGCCAGGGCCTGGGAGGAGGTCCGACGCCTTCGACCGCGAAGTGGCGAAGCCGCCTACAACCTCGGCGTCGCCGATTACCGCGAGGGTCGCCTCGACGAATCCGCCGCCGCGTTCCGGGAGAAGGCGGAACTCGGCGACGCCGATCTCGCGGCCCGGGCGATGTACAACGAGGGAACCGCCCGCTACGCCAACGCGCTTCGACGACTGCAGGCGAACACCGGTGCGTCCTCGCCCGCCGGGATGAACGGCGGTGCCGACCCCGATGCGGATCCCCTGCAGGGCGCCGTCGATCGGGTCCAGCAGTCGCTCGACCACTTCGCGGACGCCATCGCCGCCGACCCCGGGAACCGCGACGCCCGAGCGAATGCCGAACTCGCGTATCGCCTCCTTCGACAGCTGGAACGCCTCCAGGAACAGCAGTCGCAGGAACAGGAGTCGCAGGATCAGGAATCGGGTGAACAGCAGCCGTCGGAATCGGAATCGAGTGGGGCGGATCCTTCGGCCGAACCCCGGGATTCCCAGGACGGCCAGTCGTCCGAGCAGCAACCGCCGTCCGACTCGCCGGAACCGTCGGAGAACCGCGAGTCCGAGGAGGAGCCGCAGCCCGGGGAGTCGGAGTCCCGCGAGACCACGGAGGACGGCGACGAGTCGAACGAGCCGGAGGACTCGGCGGCGGAGGCCTCGGAGGAACAGGACGAGGCGCCGGCCGCGTCCTCGGAGTCCGGTGAGGAGGAATCGGAAGCCGGGGAAGCCGACGAGGGCGAGACGCTGACGCGGGAGGAGGCCGAACGCCTCCTGCAGTCGGTCCGTGACAAGGAGCGCCAGCGACGACGCGAGCAGGCTCGATCCGAACAGGCGGAGGACCGCAAGCCACCCGTCCGGAAGGACTGGTGACGATGGCCCGCCGCAGGTTCGATGGATCGGCCGTGTCGATCGTGCTCCTGGTCCTCCTTCTCCTTCCGATCGGGAGGGCGTGGGGCCAGGGGGACGTCGAGTTCAAGATCGGGAGCCGGGAGGCCTGGGTGGGCCAGTCGTTCCCCGTCCAGGTCGAGGTGGTCAACGCGGAGTCGCATTCCCCGCCCCGGGTTCCCGCCATCGACGGCGCCGAAGCCCGGGTCCTCGAGCAGACGAACGAGAGCAGCTTCACCCAGATCGTCAACGGTCGGGTCACGCGGCGCTCGACGATCACCTACACCGTGATGATCACCCCGCTTCGCGAGGGGGTGATCGAGATCCCCTCGATCGAGGTCGAGGTGGACGGCGAGGTGAGGGCGAGCCGCCCGTGGAAGATCCTCGCCGGCCGAAGCGTCGTCGGCGACCTGCTGTTCGTCGAGATCGTGGCGGATCCCGAGCAGGCGTGGGTCGGCGAGGCGGTCGAACTCACGATCCAGGTCTGGGTCAAGCAGTTCCGGGACACCGAGGCGGGCGTCGCCCTGGACGAGGGACAGATGTGGGAACTCCTCGACCGAAGCTCCTCGAACTGGGGGATCTTCTCGGAGTCGCTCCAGCAGATGAACCGGGAGCGGCGACGGCCGCGCGGCCGCCAGGTCGAGCGCGACGGGGCGAGCTACTTCGTCTACGAGGTCTCCACCATCCGCCATCCGATCCGCCCCGGCGAGATCGACGTCGGCGACGTTCGAATCGTCTACGCCCATCCGACCGGGCTCTCGCGGAAGCGCGACTTCTTCGGCCGGCTCAGTCTCGAGGTCGAAGGCTCCCGGCCGGTCGTCGTCGAGGCGGACGCCGCCCCGGTCGAGGTCAGGCCGCTGCCCGAGACCGGCCGACCCGCGGGCTTCACCGGCGCCGTGGGTCGATTCCGGGTTCGAGCCTCGGCGAGCCCGACCTCGGTCGCGGTCGGCGACCCCGTCACGCTGACGATCCAGGTCACCGACATCGGCGAGGGCGCGCCGGTCGACATGGCGAACCTCCGTCCCCCGGACCTCGGCGCCGATCCGGCCCTCGAGGGATTCCGGGTGCCCGACAGCCCGACCACCGGCATCGCCGACGGCCGCACGAAGACCTTCACCGAGACGCTCCGACCCGAGCGGGACGACCTGACGGAGATTCCCGGCATCGCCTTCCCGAGCTTCGATCCCTCCCTCGGTCGCTACGTCGTGGAGCGGACCGATCCGATCTCGATCAGCGTCCGGCCCAGTGAACGTCTCGACCTCGGCGCGACCGTGATCGGCACCGACTCGGCCCTCGGCCCGGTGTCCACCCGGCTCACCATCGCGGACGGGACGATCCGTGCGAATCGATCGATCGACGCCGCCATCCTCGGACACGTCCCGATCCGGATCGGCTGGCCCGCGATCTCGCTGGCGGTCGTGCCTCCGGTCGTGTTCCTCGCCGCCACCGTGGCGAGGACCCGGCGGCGGCACCTCGATGCGAATCCCCACCTCGTGCGGGCGTCGACGGCGCGTCGGGCGGCGATCGAGGCGCTGGAAGGCGAGGGCCCCGTGGCCGATCGGGTCCATCGCGCCCTCGCGGGGATCGTCGCCGCCCGCCTGCACCGAGCCGATTCCTCGATGACGCTCCGTGAGCTGCTCGAGGCCTCCCGCGACGCCGGCCTCGACGACGCCTCGGGCGAGGAGCTCGAATCGCTGCTGCGTCGCGCCGAGTCCGCGCGATACGGGCAGGCCACCCAGGACGAGGACGCCGACCTGCTCGAACGGGCTCGCAACCTGCTCGAACCACTCGATCGACTTCGCCCCGTGGGAGCGAGCGAAGGGAACCGCGACGCATGAGACGCCGGGGTCCCATCATTCGGCTGCCACTCTCCGCGACGCTGGCGATCGGGCTCGTCGTCTCGTCCGTCCCGGCCGACGATCCCGTCGGCCCTCGAGACGGGATCCGGGCGGCGGCGACCGCCGCCGAGGAGTCGTACCGAGCCGGCGTGGAACAGGTCGCGGGATCCTCCGCGGCGATGGCGGACTTCCGGAAGAGCGCCGAGCAGTGGACCCGGGCGATCGAACTGGGCGCCGACGGCCCCGCGGCATGGTTCAACCTCGGCAACGCCCTGCTGCGCGGCGACCGCGTGGGCGAGGCGATCGTCGCCTACCGGCGGGCCCAGCGTCTCTCGCCCTCCTCCGAGGACATCGCCGCCAACCTCGCCGAAGCACGGCGTCGGGTCAGCCGACCCATCGAGGCCGACGCGAACGATCTCTCCTTCTCGACCGTCGCCTCCTGGTGGGACCTCGTGCCCGCCTCGATTCGAATCGCGATGGCGATCTCCGGCTGGCTCGTCTTCTGGGCGGTGCTCTTCTTCCGGACCGGCGTCGACCGCGCCGCTCGACGAGCCGAGGGCGAGGCGAGGTCCGCGGGATGGAAGGCGCTCCTCGCGGGATCGCTCGCGCTCTCGCTCGTCTCGACCGCGACCCTCGCCCTCGACGCCTCGCTCGCGAACTGGAGTCCGGTCGGGGTGGTGGTGGTCGAGGATGCGAGCCTGCGGAGCGGGAACGGCGCCGGCTTCGAGACGGTGACGGTCGAACCGCTCGCCGCGGGCGTCGAATTCGTGATCGAGGAGACTCGTCCCGGCTGGTGGCGAATCCGCCTGCCCGATCGAACCGTGGGTTGGATCTCGATGGCCGACGCCGAAGCGGTCGATCCGGCGGTCGGCCGAGGCAGCTGATTCCTCCCACGGGGGCACGCAGGCCGGGGACCGGACGTCCCGCGACCGCGATGGGAAGGAAAGACCCCGCATGGCCGGGGTCGCCATGCGGGGTCTTCCAACGGAGAGGGTGGGATTCGAACCCACGATGACCCGGAGGCCATACCGGTTTTCGAGACCGGCGCGTTCAACCGCTCCGCCACCTCTCCCGGGCCGGACAGTCTAGCCGAAATCCGTCGTTCGTCCGAGGGCCTGCGGCTCGCGGATCAGCCGGTCCAGTTCACGAGCAGGATCCCAAGGTCCTCGCCATTGGTGACGCCGTCCCCGTTGAGATCGGTGACCCCGGGCCCGCCCCAGCCCACGAGGAACAGCCCCAGGTCGGAGCCCCGCACGCGACCGTCCCCGTCGAAGTCGCCGGGCAGTCCGGCCGCCTCGCAGGCATCCGCGGTGCCGTTCCCGTCGAGGTCCTCGCAGGTCGTGCCGGGGCCCTTCCACTCGGCGCCGGCCTGGGCGGCCTCCGCCTCGGTGAGCACCAGGCAGAAGCCGGTCGAGAAGCAGGCGGCGCCGGTCGGTTCGGGACAGTCGGTCCCGACGCAGTCGGTGCCGTCTCCCTGGAAGACGCCCTGCATCGCCGCGCACTCCTCCGGGGAGAGGCCGTCGACGCACGACCCGTCGGGCAGGCAGCACGCCCCCTCCGGGAAGCAGATGAAGTCGCCACACTGGGCCCCCACCGGCCCCGGTTCGCCTCCCGCGAGAAGACAGCTGCCGGGATCGAGCTGGACGCAGCCGCCGGTCCCGGCGAAGCAGCACGGGGCGGTCTCGCTGCAGTCGACGGCGCCGCAGGTCGAGCCCGCGTCCTGCCACAGGCCACCGGCCGCCTCGCACGAGGCCTCGTCGAGGATGGAGCAGTCGCCTTCGATGCAGCACGCCCCGAGCTGGTCGCAGACGCTCGGCGTCCAGGTGAACCGCTGGACCCAGTCGCCGCTCGGGCGACAGATGGACGGCAGGTCGGAGAACCGCTTCCAGCCGGGCGGACAGCCGAAGATGCCGCAGTCGACGACGTAGATCCAGTTGCCGTTGGAGACCTGCAGGCCGTCGGTGTCGGTGCACGGGAACGCGTTGAACTGCGGACTCGGGGCCTGGAGGCACTGGTTGTCGGGAGGCTGGTGATGCTCGACGATCTCGACCCCGATCGTCACGGTCTGCGAGCCGTCGTCGGAGATCCAGATCTGGTCGGGATCGCCGGGATCGACGAGGAACTGCAGGTTGACGCCGGTGGTTCCGGGCGGCATGACGAGATGCGGCAGGATGTCGCCGTCGGAGGTGATCGAGAACTCGGGCGGTCCGCTGGTGGGCAGGCCCGACCAGACGTGCACCGCCCAGATCGTCGTCGTCTGGACCGCCGCATTGCTGGTCGCGAACAGCGTCTCGATGAGATCGACCCGGATCGGGAACGCCTCGGCGGGAATCTGGTACGACGTCGCGACGATCTCCCGTTCCACGAAGCCGGCCTGCACGATGTACTGGCCGGGCTGGAAGTCGCTGTCGGTATGGGCGACCACGACGGGATCGCAGGCGCCCGCGATCCCGCCGCCGGCGTCCTCGCTTCGGTCGAGCTCCATCGTCCGCTCCGCCACCTGCGGCACCTCGAGCGTTCGCGTCCTCGTGGGCGGCCCGGCCGTCGCGACCGACGCCAGCGTGCCCCAGACGATCGAGGCGGCCACCGCCCCTCGGATGGCACGGCGAATGACGGATCTGCTCATGGCTGGTCTCCCGACCGGGACGAAGAGGCTCGTCCCGAGTGTAGGACGAGGCCCGATCCTTGCCAGCCGAAACCACCGGGAGGCGTCCGATAGCGGCGTGGGGCGGCCCTCCGAGCGGAAGGCGTCGCTCGATTCGAGAGGAATCAGCCGGTCGAGGGCAGTCGGGACTCGATGGCGGCCAGCAGTTCCCCGGGTTCGGGGAGGCGGCCCGGTCCGGACCGCCGGCAGGCCTGCCATCCTTCGCCGGGCTCGATGACGTCGAAGCCGTCGTCCCGGAGCACCGCGAGGTTCCGCTGGTTCGACGGCTGTCCCCACATCTCGGCGTTCATGCTCGGGGCGAGGAGCACCGGCGTGCGGCTCCGGTCGAGCGCGGCGAGGATCGCGGTCACCGCGTCGTCGGCGAATCCCGCGACCAGCCGCGCGGCGGTGTTCATCGTGCAGGGAGCGACGATCGCGAGATCGAGACCCGTCGCCATGCGGACGTGCTGCGGATCGGCGTCGTCCAGCTGGTCCCACTGGCTCGTGAACACGGGACGACCGCTCAGGGCCTGGAAGGTCAGGGGCGTGACGAACCGGGTCGCCGACTCCGTCATCGCGACCGAGACCTCGGCGCCCGCCTGGGCGAGGGCGGAGACGACGTGACACGTCTTGTAGGCGGCGATGCCGCCGCAGACGCCGACGAGGACACGACGACCCGCGAAGGCGGAATCGCTCGCCGTCGCGGGTCGTCCTGGTTCGGGGTGGGCTGGGGGCATCTCGCCGCCTCCGGAGGATCCGTCGGGGCGGACCGGGGTCAGCCGTCGGCGTTCTCGTCGCCGGTTCCGTCGTCGATCGTGATCTTGTCGTCCATGATCTCCTGGATCACGACCTCGAGATCGGACATGCCGTTCCGCTCGACGAGGGGACGGGCGCCGTCGATGATCTCCCCCAGCCGTCGCTGGATGAGGGCGGTCAGCCGGAATCTTCCGCCGACCTTGCGGACGATGTCGTCGCTCTTGAGGGCCTCGATCATGGGGGATCGCCTTTTCTGAGGAGTCGGGGGCTCGATCGAGCCGAATCGGGCATGATACACCAACGCCCCCCTCCCGGGCCAGCCGGATCGGGGCGGTTCGCCCCCACGGAGCTCCCGGCCCCATGGCGTCCAGGCCCTGGAACCTGACCGTCCGTCTGACCCAGCGACTCGGCCTCGGCCGGGAATGGTGGCTGCTGGTGGTCGCAGCGGGCCTCGGTCTCTTCATGGGAGTCGCGGCCCTGGCCTTCATCGGGCCGATCCAGGCCCTCGAGCACGGGGCCGAGCGGCTCGGGATCGACCGTCCGGGCCTCCTGCTCGTCCTGCTGCCCATCATCCCGGTGGTGGGAGCGCTGCTCACCGGAGTCCTGAACCGGTCCATGCCGGCCGAGTTCAAGGGCCACGGCGTCTCGGCCGTCATCTTCGCCGTCAGCCGCCGGCAGTCGCGACTCCGCCTCCGACTGATGGTCCGCCAGTGGATCGGTTCGACGCTGACGATCGGCTCCGGCGGCTCGGCCGGGCCGGAGGGCCCGATCGTGACGATCGGCGCCGTCATCGGATCGAACCTCTCCCGCCTGCTTCGCCTCGATCCGAAGAGCACGACGACCCTGCTCGGGTGCGGCGCCGCCGCAGGACTCGCTTCGGTGTTCAACGCCCCCCTCGCCGGCATCTTCTTCGTGCTCGAGGTGCTCCTCCGCGACTTCTCCCTCCGGACCTTCACCCCGATCGTGGTCGCGGCCGTGCTCGCCGCCGCCACGACGCAGACCATCCTCGGCACCAACGACCCGCTCTTCGGCGTCGGCCCGACCTTCTTCGCCGACGCCGAGATCCCCTTCACCGTCGGCATGACCCCTCCGTTCGTCCTCCTCGGACTCGCCTCGGGTCTCGTGGCGGTGCTGTTCATGCGGACCCTTCAATTCTCCGAACGTCGCTTCGAGCGACTTCGAGTCCCGACCATGGTCCGACCCGCGGTCGGCGCCGGGATGCTCGGCCTCCTCGGGCTCGCCTTCCTCCTGCTGAGCCCGACGCAGTTCCTCGGAGCGGACCGGGATCCGATCCCGCCGTTCATCGGCAACGGCTACATGGTGATCCAGCGCGTGCTGTCGCCCGACTTCTACTTCGGCGAGGACGGCACCACGCTCGCCTCGTCCTGGCACCTCATCATCGTGATGCTCGCGGTCTGGGCCGGCCTGAAGATCGTCGCGACGAGCCTGACCCTCGGTTCCGGAGGCGCCGGCGGCCTCTTCGCCCCATCCCTCGTGCTCGGCGCCCTGGTCGGCAGCATCTTCGGGGTGATCGTCGTCGGCACCGGCTGGTTCCCCGGTGCCAGCCCGGCACACTTCGCCCTCGTGGGCATGGCCGCCATGGTCGCGGCCACGACGCACGCGCCGATGACCGGCGTCATGCTCGTGTACGAACTCACGCAGACCTACGCGCTGATCGTGCCCCTGATGCTCTGCGCGGTCCTGAGCGTCATCGTCGGACGGCTCCTCGCGAGGGACAGTGTCTACACCGCCGAACTGGCGGCCGCGGGCATCCGCCTCGGGGGCACCTCCGACCTGACCATCCTGCGACAGCTGACGGTCCGCGACGTGCCCCTGATCCCGCCCGTGACGGTGCAGAAGCACGAGAGCGGCCAGCGGCTCCTCGAGCTGAGCGAGCGGTACTCGGTCGCGGACTTCGTGGTCGTCGACGATTCGGACGGATATCTCGGGATGGTGACCGGCAACGACCTGAAGGCGGCGCTCGTCTTCCGCGAGGCGATCCCCCTCCTGCAGGTCGACGAACTCGAACGGACCGACCTGCCCTGCGTCGAGCTCGACGACACCCTCGACGTCGCGCTCGATCGCTTCAGCGGCAACGACGTCGCGAGCCTCGCGGTCGTCTCCCGCGGCGAACGCGGGGCGAAGGTGGTCGGCATCCTGACCCGAACGCGACTGATGCGCGAGTACCAGCACGCGCTCTCGGAGTCCTGAGGCGATGGATCCACTCGACCGATCGTTCGGCCCGAAGTGGCGGGTCCGGAGCCGCCGGGACTTCGCGGCGATCCATGCGGCGAAGGTCCGGCGCGAGGCCGGTCCCCTGCTGGTCTACGCGGTCCCCAACGCCCTCGGCCACCTCCGGATCGGGCTCTCGGTCGCGCGTCGCGTGGGCAACGCGGTCGCGAGGAACCGGGTCAAGCGGCGGCTCCGCGAGGCGTTCCGGCTGAATCGGCACGGGTGGCCCACCGGCTACGATCTCCTCGTGGTCGTCCGGCCGCATCCACTGGCCGAGGTGGAGGAGTACGCGGACCGACTCGGCCAGGCGATCGAAGGACTCGACCAGGCATGGCGCAAGCGGATGGACAAGCAGGCAGGCGACCGGGACCCGTCGGACGGCTCCTGATCCTCGGGATCGCGGGCTACCAGCGCTTCCTGTCGCCGCTCCTCGGCGGGCACTGTCGCTTCGAACCGAGCTGCTCGGTCTACACGCGCGAGGCGATCGAGATCCACGGCGCCGGTCGCGGCGGCCTCCTCGGATTCAAGCGGATCTGTCGCTGCCGACCCGGAGGTGGCGGAGGGCTCGATCCGGTCCCGCCGGCGGATCCCGGACCGCCTCAGGCCGACACGACCTGATTGCACAGCCGGCCGACCCGTTCGATCTCGATCTCGACCCGGTCGCCGACCCCGAGGAACCTGGGCGGATCCATGCCGGCACCGACCCCGGCCGGGGTCCCGGTGAGGATCACGGTCCCGGCCGCGAGCGTCATGTCCCGGGAGAGTTCCGCGACCAGGCGGGCGACGGGGAAGATCATCGAGGCCGTGCTCGCCGACTGGACCACATCGCCGTTCAGTCTCGTCTCGATGCGGAGCCCCCCCGGATCCCCCACCACCGCGGCGGGGACGGGCGGGCCGAGGGGACAGAAGGTGTCGAAGCTCTTGCCGCGACAGAACTGGCCGCCGCTTCCATGCTTCTGCCACCATCGGGCCGTCACGTCGTTCGCGACCGCGTAGTGGGAGATCGCGTCGAGGGCGGACGCCTCGTCGAGATCGCGGACGTCGCGCGCGACGATCACCGCGAGTTCACCCTCCCAGTCGACCTCCGGGCCGTGTTCACCGCACGCGACGGGCAGCCGGATGACGTCTCCGTCGCCGATCACCGAGGCGGGGTTCTTCATGAATGCCAGCGGCCGGCTCGGAGGTTCGTGCCCGAGCTCGGCGGCATGGTCGGCGTAGTTCCGGCCGATGCACCAGATCGCCGGAGGCCGTTCGATCGTCACTTCTTCTCGGCTCCGACGTCGAGGGCCTTCTGACGGGCCTCCGCCGCCTGCATCGCGGCGGCCTGGGCCTGCCGGTACGCCTCCATGCCCGGAGGTTCGGGGAACGCCTGGGCGAAGGGGAACGCCTGGGCGAGCGGCGTGGCGAGGAACTCGGTCTCGAGCTCCGGCCCGACCTGGTCGTAGGCCATGCGCTTCTGGGCCTCGCCGGCGCGGTTGTAGATCGTGAGCCGGTCGATCAGGGGGAGCGAGCGGTCGAGGAGCACGGATCGGAAGACGTCCCGGACGCTCGACTCGAGATCGCCGACGAGGTCCTTGATTCGACCATCGCCGAACTTGTTCACGTAGTCGAAGGCCTCGTTGCTCTTGAAGTACGCGGTGAGGTCGCCGGCGAAGCGGACCGCGTCCTCCAGCACCTCCGGGCGGTCGAGCAGCAGACCTTCCCGGAAGCCTCGACGAAGGGCCGCGTAGACCTCGCTCCGCGCGACCTCGGGGACCTGCTCGTACTCGCCCATCGCCTGGAGCTGGACGAAACGCTCGATCGGCACCGAGTACTCGGCGTTCGGGATGACCCCGCCCTTGCCGTAGAGCGAGTCGAGGTAGGCGTACATCTCCTCGGCGTCGGTGTACTCGCCGGCCCGCCAGAGCTCCCGGACCGCCTGCTTCATGAAGTTCTCGTGGAAGTTCGAGAAGGTGTCGCCACCGCCGCCCCGCGAGTCGTAGTGCTTGTCGTACACCTCGCGGAAGTACTTGTCGATCGCGCGGATCCACCGCGGGTCGCTGAGTCGGCCCGGGTTCTCCTGGCTGAGCGGATCGACGCTGAGGAGCCCGCTTCGGGCGAGGGCCTGCATCGCCTGGAGCCAGATCCGGTCGTTGTTGATGACCTTGTGGACGTCCTCGACGCCCTCGTACCGCTTGGCACCTCGTTCGGTCCCGAGCCTCGCCCAGTACAGGGCGTGGGCCTGGGCGTGACGCCAGTCGAGCGGACCGATGTCGCGCGTGAACTCGTACATGACCCCCGGGTTCATGTTGTAGTCCTCGCGGAGCACCTTCGCCCGGAGGTAGGCGAGGAAGTTCAGGACCGCCGCCCGTCGCTGGGGATCGCTCATCACCGTGTCGATCGCGGCGTAGACCGGATCGTTCGCCTTGAAGGTCGGATCGAGTCCGAGGATCCGGGCGTAGGAGGAGTTCTTCACCGCGAGCCATCGCCCGAGCGTGAGCAGGAACTCGCGATCGAGGCTGAGGCGGTACCTCGGGCCCTGGTTCTCGAGGGCCGCCTCGAGGTCGTCGACGACGGCCTGCGTGCCGGGCACCCTCGCCTCGGCCTCCTCGAGCGAGGCCGGGGCGTCCGCGAGGGTCTTGATCCACTGGATCCGCTCCTCGTGGTCGAAGGGCGGCGGACCGAGGAGCAGGTGCCACTCCTCCGCGAACTGCTTCTTGTAGTGGAAGTGCGCGTCGTCGCTGTTGCCGTCGATCTTGTGGGCGAACCAGAAGGCGAGGTCCTTGTGCAGGACCACGTCGTTGGGGTTGTACCGGATGCCCTGGTTGCGGACGAGATCGATGCCCGCGGTGACCCAGTCCCACCGCTCCTCGGGCGTGTTGGTCATCACCGAGATGTTGTAGGCCATGTTGTGGCCGTGGAAGCCCCAGACCTGCGCGAAGCGGGGCTGCAGCTGGGTGATGAGCTCGGCGTCGCTCATCACCTCGTAGAACTGCCCCTCCTCCTTCATCATGTTGACCTTGAGCCAGAGGTAGTCGACGATCACCCCTCGCAGGGCGCCGATCGCCGTCCCCAGCGCCACGATCGGGGGCGCGCCCTCGACCGAGGAGTCGGTGTACCGAAGACCGTAGCCGTCCCGACCCTCGAGCAGGCCGGTGATCGTCCGGGTCTCGCCGCCGTCGCGCCAGGTGACCTCGACGATGTCGCCGAGCGATCCCTCCCAGGTCTTCAGTCCCGCGTCGTAGCCGACCTCCATCTCCATCTCGTCGTCGATGGCGTCGACGGTCGACATCCGTCGCACGAGGCTGGTGAAGACCTGGACGGGCGGCTCGTCCACGATGGGCTGGAGCGTCTCGGGATCGACCGGCACGAGCACGAGGTGATCCTGGCCCGCCTTCTCGACGATGGTCGGAAGCAGGCCGCCGGCGACCGCGATCGAGGCGATCCCGACGACGACGGCGACGATTTGGACGATCCGGTCCTTCATGCGTTGCGATCTCCGTCTCCGGAGCCGTGGAGGCCCCCGGACGTGGTACGGCCCGGACGGTTCGGGGTTCGATCAGCCATGGCCAGAGTAGGTCGCGAGTTCACGTCGCCGGAGGACCGCCCATCCGACCAGGAGCACGGATCCGCACCAGAACACCCCGAGGATCGCGACGTCGCGGACGACCGCGGCGGTCGAGACCAGCCGCCCCTCGACCACCAGTCGGTTCGGACTCGCCTCCCCGAAGGGACGGAGCAGCCATTCGGCGGCCCGGGCGATCGCGGCGATCACGTACTGGGCCAGCTTGATCAGGATGAAGGCGTCCTGGTCGATCCGGAACTGCTGGAGGCTCGTCGAGATGAACGGGGTCATCGAGCCCCCCGCGAACACCGTGAAGGCGAGCAGCATGGCGACCGGGAAGCTGAGGAACGTCGACGCCACCACGCCGAGCATCGCGAGGAAGGACAGCTTGACCCAGTTCACGATCATCGCCCGAGCGAAGTTCGACTCGAAGCTCGACGCCTGCCACATGATCTCGAACTCGTCGGCGTCGAACATCAGGGTCGCGCCGTTCGCGAAGAACATCCGGGTCGCCGAGCTCGGGCTCTCGGAGAAGCCGCCGTTGAGGATCTGGATCTTGAGGGTACCGTCCTCGCCGATCAGCTCGGTCGGGAGCAGCACGCTCTGCCACTGCTCCGGGATCAGGTCGCGCTGGATCTCGTCGCCGAACTCGGGGAACCGGAAGACGACGGGGTAGCGGTCCGTGCTCTCCGAGCGACCGATGTGGGTGCGATACCGAAGCGTCAGGTTCCGGCCCGAGCGAGCCGCCGCCCCGAGACCCTCGAAGGTGTAGACCCGGGCGTCGTACTCGCGATTCTCGTTGAATCCGCCGGGCGGCACCGCACGCTGGCGATCGAGATGCTCGCGGCGCAGCCGCTGGACGATGCCGCGGATGACGTCGAACTCGTCCGCCTCCCCCGCCTCGACCTTGTCCCGGGTGATCTTGTCGTTCTGGTACTCCTCGTAGGCGAGCTCGCGGACGTCGTTCGAGGAGAGCTGGTCGTAGGTCGGGCGGATGCCGACGCGGGCGGTGAGGATCTCGTCGTGGACCTCGACCACCGCCTGCGGGTCGTTGGCCCGCGTCCCGAGGTACTCGGTGAACCCGAAGATCGAGATCCCCCCGATCACCAGGAGCACGAGGTTCAGGAGGCAGATGCCGACCCACTTGCCGAGGAGGTACTGAGCCCGTCCCAGCGGCTTGGTCACGAGATGCCAGATCTGGCGGTCGCGGATCTCGAAGCTCACGGTCGCGCACGCGAGGACGAGGGTCATCACCGCGGCGAGTCCGTAGACCAGCGACATCGAGTCGCTCAGGAAGTTCTGCACCTGGTAGCGGACCGGTTCGGTCGGGTCGATCCACAGCGGGATCAGGGGCAGGGCGATCAGCATCACCACGATGAAGGCGAGGGTGATCCGGAGCCGGGTGCTCTCGCGCACGACCGTCTGCGCCACCGCCGCCACCTGCACGATGCGTCCGGGGCGGCCGTGACGGGAGGGCATGGTCCCGGGAGAGGCGATGAGACCGAGCAGCAGCACCAGCGACCTGATCAGGATCAGGAAGGTCGTGACGAGCACGCCGACGCCGAGGATGGAGATGCCCAGTCCGGGATAGCCCCTCGCGTAGGCCGGCCACGCCAGGAGCATGGTCCCCCCCGCGGCGAGCACCGCGGGAAGCGTCACGCCCGTCCAGATGACCACCGCGAACCAGGCCGTGACGACGAGGGCCGCCCACAACAGGAACTCGGGGCGGTCGATGACCGCGGCCGGCAGCCAGTCGGGAATGGTCTCGCTCACGAGGAGCGCGGAGATCTCCGCGATCTGGAGGAGGTCCCCCGAGGTCTCCTCGAAGTAGTTGGCGATCGACGCCTGGATGCGCGGGCCGCCGTAGACCCGCCCCCCGGCCTCGACCTCGCCGGACTCGAGGAGCCGCATCGCGACGGCGTCCTGCTCGATGCTGTTCGCCTCGCGCAGGACCTCGACGACCTGGTCGAACTTGCCGCGGGCGTCCATCGCGGCCACGTAGGCCCGCCCGAACGTCGCACCCACCAGCAGGAGGGCGACGATGGTGAGCACCACCTGCGCGATCGGACGACGCTGGACGTCGTCCAGCAGCCGCCATGTCCGGCGGAGCAGCGTCACGACCCGCGATCCTCCGAGGAGTCACCGCCGAGGAGATCGTCGATCATGCCCTCGTCGTGCCCCTGCGGCGCGTCGGGGAGTTCCGTGCTGGGCTTCTCGCTGCCGGCCGCCTCGGGCTCGCGGGCCGAGACCAGGTCGTCGAGAACCGATTCGTCCGCCGCGGGATCCGCCGCCGGGGTGGCGGGCGCGGCCGACTTCTCGACCATCCGGACCTCGGGTTCCGGCGTGTCCTGCTCCAGGGCCTCGATCAGGGAATCGCCCTCGACCGGCGTCGCCTCGTCTCCACTGAGGAACGCCGCGGTCGTGCCGCCCTGCAGGGCTCCGGAGGTCTCCTCGGCCTCGGCCTGGGCGCGCTCGACGATGCCCATGAAGAGCTCCTCGAGCTTCTGCCGAGGCCGCTCGACCGAATCGATGGCGAATCCCCGTCGATGCAGGGTCTCCTCCACGTCGCGGACCGATGCGTCGTCGAGCGCGGCGGTGTTGATCACCGTCCGGTCCGAGTCGGCGAGGAGCTCGCCGGTCGCGCCTTCCGCCCGGATCCTGCCGCCGTAGAGGATCACCATCCGGTCGCAGACGTCCTCGACGTCGGCGAGCAGGTGGGAGCTCAGGAGGATCGTCGTCCCCCGGCGACCGAGCTCGAGCAGCAGGTCCTTGACCTGCCGGGTCCCGATCGGGTCGAGGCCGGAGGTCGGCTCGTCGAGGATCAGCAGTTCCGGGTCGTTGATGAGCGCCTGGGCGAGGCCGAGTCGGCGACTCATGCCCTTCGAGAACTCGCCGACGCTCCGCCGCTTCACCTGGGAGAGCCCCACCATGTCGAGGAGCTCGTCGATGCGTCGCACGCGCGTTCGCCGATCGAGGCCGAAGATCCGGCCGTAGTAGTCGAGCGTCTCGCGGGCGTCGAGGTACCGGTAGAGGTACGACTCCTCGGGCAGGTAGCCGATCCGTCCCTTGATCGCCACGTCGGAGGGCTCGCGACCGAAGACGCTCAGTCGACCCGAGCTCTTGTGCAGCAGGCCCAGGATCATCTTGATGGTCGTGCTCTTGCCCGAACCGTTCGGGCCGAGCAGGCCGAAGATCTCGTGTCGACGGATCTCGAAGTCGATGCCGTCGACCGCACGGGCCTTCGCCCGCATCCAGAAGTCGCTGAAGACCTTGGTCAGGCCGGCGGCCTCCACGACCGCTTCGCCGGGCTCGGGCCGCGAGCCGTTGGCGATGGATGTCTCGAGATCCGCGTTCATTCCCCGGGCTCCTCGCGGCCGAAGCCGCCACTGGCGTCTCGCTGCAGTCGACGCCCGGCCTTGTCGATCGAGATCTGCCGGGAACCGAGCTGGAACCCCGAGAGGTCGGTGTCCTTCAGGGCCCCCGCGGTCTTCCGCTGGAGCGCGCCCTCCCGGCGGGCGTTCGAGACGTCGGTCGAGCTCTTCATCCGGAGGGCGAGGCCGCCCAGGCCGGGCGGGGCCGAGATCACCTCGACCTCGGGCCCGTCGAGCACCTCGCGGTACGCATCGAGCCAGAGCTGGCGGACGAGCTGCCGCGGATTCTCGCGATAGCTCGCCGAGAGGCTGTCGACGCGGCGTGCGAAGGTGCCGAGTCCCGACTCGATCATGGATCGGTACGCCCGGGCACGGGTCAGGGTGGTCGATGCCTCGCCACCGATGTCCTCGGCGTCGAATCGTTCACCGATCCTCGCGAGGACGGCGTCCGCCGCGTCGCCGTCTCCACGGCTGATCTCGGTCTCGTACTCGGCGATCAGGCCCACGATGTCGTCGAAGGCCGCGGATCCGGCCGCGTCGTCGAGCGTCGTCGCGCCCTCGCGCCGGGCGACCTCGACCGCGATCTTGGCCTGTTCCCTCGACTGCTGGACGCCCTGCACGCTCTTCGCCACCGCGAGCGGCGGCATGCGATCGGAGGTCGAGATCGACGTGACCCGGATGCCGGAGTCGAGCTCGTCGAGCGTCGTCTGGGTCCGGGCCTGCACCTCCCGGTTGGTGGCGTCGCGGTCGTCGACGAAGGACGCCAGTTCGAGCGTCGCGGCGACATGGACCATCGCCCGCTCGATCGCCATCCGGACGACCTCGTCCGCCTGCTCGGGCGTGAACCGCTCGAGATAGGCGACGGAGTCCTCGATCGTGTAGTCGGCGCTCACGCGGCAGTGCGCGAGGTCCCCGCCCCGGAGGATCAGCGAACCGTCGCCGCCGGGGCGGATCGGCCGATCGACCGAGGCGTTCTCGATCGCCTGGTCGATGGACTGCTCGGTGCCCCCGCCGGGCCCGCGGGTCCGGAGGATCGGGAAGAACGCGTTGTTGACCTCGACGGTGCGCTTGAGCGGGACCGTGACGATCTCACCCACCGGGTAGGGCCAGAACACCTGCAGGCCGGGGCCGACCTGCTGGTCGCCCACCTCGCCCACGATGCGGCCGAAGAGCGTCCTCAGTCCGGTCGAGTTCTCGCGGACCGTCTGGAACCCGCTGAAGATGAAGATGACCGCCAGGGCGAGGATCGCGAGCTGGAGCACGCGATAGCTCAGCTTGAGGGCGTCGGCGAGGCTCTGGTTCGCCGGATCGAGCGCATCCCGGAACTGCGTCGGATCGCCGCCGTCGACCTCGAACTCGGCCGACTTCTCGCGGCGGGGCGCGTCGCGCTCCTCCTGCTCCTCCATCACCGGCTGGTGGGTCTCCTCGTTGGGGGCGTCCTCGGTCATCGATCGCCTCCGTCGGTGCCCTGCGAGGTGTAGCCGCCGCTCGGTCGCGGGATCCCGCCCTCGTCGATCTCGGACTCGAGGTCGATGAGGTGGAACGGCGCCTTGGTCATGTCGGTGACGAAGGTCGTGGATCCCCGGAGACCCGAACGAAGCGTCTCGAGCCACGACAGGAACACCGCGAGATCGGCGTGCTCGCGCATCTGCTCGTAGTAGCGCGTCGCCTCCTCGTTCCCGCGAGCCTCGATGCTCGCCGCCCACTGCTCCGCGAAGTCGCGGATGATCTGGGCCTGGGCGGTCGCCTGCTGGCGGATCGTGTTGGCCTCGGACTGGCCGCGGGCCTGCTCGAGGTTGGCGAGCGTCTCCTGCACCGCGGACATGCGGCGCATGACCGCGGTCGTCGTCTTCGGCGGGAAGACGATCCGGCTGATGCCCACGGAGAGCGGGACGACGCCCGCGGTCGCGTTGTCGCGGACGTCGGCCAGGATCGCGGCCTCGGCCTCCGGGAGCTTGCTGTTCGAACCGATGAGCTCGTCGAAGCGATAGCCGCCGACCTGGGTCATCGACCCCTGCAGCAGCGTCTCCAGCTCGCCCTGGACGCCCGCGAGGGATCCGTAGCTGTTGTAGAAGGCCTGGGCCTGCTCGTCCTCGTCGCCGATCTTCCAGAGCATGTAGGACTGGACGATCACCTGCTGGTCGTCGGCCGTCTGCACCGTCACCGAAGGCGAGCGGACGAGCTGGCTCCGGGTGTCGAGCGTGGCCACGCTGTCGATGAAGAACGGCAGCTTGAGGTGGATCCCCGGCTCGCGAACGATCCCGGCCTCCCGGCCCAGCCGGGTGGTGACCGCGAGTTCGTGGAAGTTCACCGTGTACGTCGTGCTGTACAGGACGAGCACGAGGACGATGAGTCCGGAGATGGCGGCGGTGATGGTGCGATTCATGTCGGCTTTACCTCGAACGAGACCGGCCGCTGGACGGCCGGGGTCGGTTGATCAGGAACCCTCGTCGGGACTCTCCATGTATTCCCGAAGGTCGAGCCCCTGCGAGGGCTCCTGCATCTCGAACTCGAGGTCGGTCCGGACGGGATCGACTCCGAGCACGTACTTCGCGCGGACGCCCGCGAGGGTCGTCCGCAGGACTTCCATGATTCGCCGCTGCCGGTAGAGCTCCGGCGCAGCTTCGTAGGCCCCCGATTCGCCGAGGACCTCCGCGGCCGTTCGGCGGGCGTCCATGTGGATCTGCCAGCGGAGGCTCCGGGCGGCGGCGATGAAGGACGCGATCATGCCCGGGTTGTCCCGGATCTCCGCCTGGATGGCGAGCCTCGCCTCGAGGACGTCGGGATGGTCGCGGCCCTTCTCGTTCTCGAGCTCGTAGAGGCTCTCGATGTCGCGGACGACCTTCCGGGCCAGGTCCGCCGAACCCACGAGCGCCGCCAGCGAGCTGTCGGCGGTCCTCCTCGCCTCCTCGAGCGTCTTCCGGCTGTTCTGCGTGTCGATCGAGAGTTCCTCGAACATCGCGACCGCCTGGTTCGGAGGTCTCAGGGCCGGGATCGCGACCGAGACGACCTCGACCCCGGCGCCGGCCCCGTCGAAGGCGTCCTGGACGCGCTTCCTCAGCGTGGAGGGGAGCGCCGCGCCGGACGGGGAGAGCACCTGGTCGAGGGGAAGCGTGGAGAGCGTCTGGGTGACCACGCGGAGCGCGATCTCCTTGAGCGCCTGCTCCCGCATGTCCAGGGTCGAACGGCGAGCCCGGACGTCGTTGCAGAAGCCGAGGAACTCGATGAGCCCGTCCTCCTTGATCCGGTAGCGGAGAAGGACGTCGGCGTCGATCAGGGCGAACTGGTTGGTCACCGCGATGTCGTCGACCGGACGGGTCGGCCCGATCGCCGGATCCTCGACCACGGTCGCGTCCTCGTCGGTCATCAACCGATCCACCGTCCGGGTGATCTCCGGCGGCAGCGGGCTGGAGGCGACGAGGAACAACGGGTTGTCGCTCTCCTCGTTCGCGTCCCAGAGGAAGACCTCGCGTCGTTCGCGGGGCGGGCCGTTGACCGCGATCTCGCGGATCCTCCCGGCGTCCACCGTCTCGACGGTCTCGAACGGCCAGGGCCACTTGAAGAAGACGGTCCCCTGCTGGACCTCGCCGACGATGCGGCCGCCGCGCAGGCGGACCGCCTGCTCGCCGGGCTCGACGACCGCGATGGAACTGAGGCCGAACAGGACCACCACCGCGAAGACCGCCAGCCAGGCGAAGCTCCGCAGGAGCAGCTGGTAGCCCCACGAACTCGTGATGTCGAAGCCGAACTGGTAGTTGACCGCTTCGTTGATCGACCGCACCACCGAGCCGGGCTGCGCGAGCAGGCTCAGGCTGGGTGAGTCGAACGAGGCACGCGGGAACTCCCCTGCACGCCGAGGACGATAGGCATCGAGCACGATGGACAGCACAACTTCGAGTGCGGCCGCAAACATCAGGAACGGGAGCGCCCAGGCAACCGCGTCCACGACACCATCGACATCGAAGAACCGCAGGGCAACCCCGACTGCCATCGCACCCAGGACCAGCGCTGTGCCGGCCATCTGGCCTGCACCCGCTCGAAGCTGTTTCCAGGAGTCCTGTGCGGCCATGTCCGCGAGGTATCGTGAGAAGACGAACGTGATCGCAGCGCCAGCCAGAAGGATTGCTTCCATCCAGCCGCGATGCTCAGTGAGCGGGATGGCGATCAACTCTTCGCTGTTCAGTTGGTTCAGCGAGAGCCAGCCTGATGTGGCCAACGCAATCGCGAATGCCACGGAGAAGCACGGCAAGATCCACTTGTAGGCCAGGCGGAGTCTGCGAGCAGCAGGTCGAACGGCTTCCCCGGAACGTTCAAAGAGCGCCGCAGCGCCCGATCCGCTGAGTTCGTCTTCTTCAAGTGCTTCCAGACGCTCCAGACGATGCTGGGCAAAAACGACCAACAGGCCCAGCCATGGAATGAGCCCGAGCAGGCACCACATGGCCGCCAGGACAGATGGCGTGTCGTTAACCCCAAGCCCGAACACCAGAAGCACCGCGCCGACCAGTGCCTGAAGCACCAGCCCGAATACGGTGATATGCAATGCCCGTTGGTAGGCGAGGTGATCGACGCGCATCTGGTTCCACAAACTCCTCTGACTGTCACCCTCTCCTGAGGGCATTTGCAGATCGTCAGGGCACGCAGGCCCAAGTCGCCTAATACTCATTTTAGCCGGACAGCCCGGCTTACAGAATCTCGACTGTAGACGTACTGCCGAGAAGGCCACCGGGTTCACCCGCAAAGCAGGCTGAAGTGGGAAAATGTACCACGGACGGGCCCCTGAAGCAGGATCACACTCCCTTGGAACCCGGGCAGGGCAGGCAGTACGGGCGTACCATGGCCCCGATGCCCACCCAGTTGCTGGCCATTGCCCTGAACACCTTCTTCGAGAGCATCCGACAGCCGGTCACACTGGTCGTGGTGGCTGGAGCGGCCTTGCTCATCATCATGAGCAACCCGCTGGCTGCCTTCACCATGGGTGAAGACCAGCGGATGCTCATCGATATCGGCCTGGCCACGGTATTTACGGGTGGAGCGGTGCTGGCCGCCTTCATCGCAACGGGCGTGCTGGGCCGCGAGATTGCCGAAAAAACAGCCTTGACGGTGATCTCGAAGCCCGTCGGCCGCATGACATTTCTTCTGGGGAAGTACTTGGGCGTAGTGGGAGCCCTGCTGCTGGCAACCTTATGCCTAGCACTGGTCTTCGCTCTGACTGAGATGCACTCCGTTCTGCAGACGGTGCGAGACCCTGTCCATGTGCCGGTGCTGGTCTTTGGCTTTGGCTCCATGGCCGTGGGCCTGCTCATTGCCGTGTGGTGCAATTACTTCTACGGGACCGTCTTTACCAGCACGGCCCTGTTCGTCGTGACCCCGATGCTCCTGATGGGCTACCTGATCGCTATGAATTTCGAGCCGGACTTCACTCGACAACCCATGAGCAGTTCTTTCAAAGGCCAACTCTGGATTGCAATGATCGCCATCGCCATGGCTGAGTGCATGCTCGCGGCTTTCGCCGTGGCATTTTCGACTCGCCTAGGCCAGGTCATGACGCTGCTGGCAACGCTGGCCACGTTGTTAATCGGCCTCCTGTCTGACTGGCTCTTTGCTCGTCCACTGCAACGCATCGAAGCAACCTGGCTGGAGCGAGCTGTCGCGGCCGGTGATGCAGAGACGGTCGATGTCACAACCACGCTCAACCGCGTGGGGGAAGCCCCTGAGCAGATCGTGCGCACCATTGAAGTTGCCACCGTCCCATTGACACAGTTCGCACAGGGCGGAGAGATGGTGCCTTGGTTGTTGCTCAAGGCTGCCTATGGCCTGGTCCCGAACTTCCAGGTGCTGTGGCTGAGCGACGCGCTGACACAAAACGTCATCATCCCCACCAGTTATCTGTTGGGCAGTCTGGGCTATGGACTGCTCTACACGTTGATGGCGCTCGCACTTGGTGTCGTGCTCTTTCAGCGGCGTGAACTGGGCTGACCCGTGCCCGCGGCGCGCACACCAAAGAAACGCCAAGCTGCACAAGCGAAAACTACTCGCCCT
>JAYZBK010000160.1:0-3001 GCA_036339295.1 Planctomycetota bacterium | reverse complement strand
GACCAATCCAGCGAAGACCACGGACACCACGCTCACGAGCTTGATGAGGATGTTCAGGGCGGGACCGGAGGTGTCCTTGAAGGGATCGCCGACGGTGTCGCCGACCACGCCGGCCTTGTGGGAATCCGAACCCTTGCCGCCGAACTGACCCGTCTCGATGTACTTCTTGGCGTTGTCCCAGGCTCCACCGGCGTTGGCCATGAAGATCGCGACCGCGAAGCCACACACGAGCGTGCCGGCGAGCAGGCCCATCACCCCGGCCACGCCGAGGATGAGGCCCACGATGATCGGCACCGCGACCGCCATCAGCGAGGGCAGCACCATCTCCTTCTGGGCCCCGGCGGTGGAGATCGCGACGCAGGAGGCGTAGTCCGGAAACTCCTTGCCGTCGACGTTCACCCGATAGGGCCACTTCAGAGGATCGGCGATCTCTTCGTCCGAGAGACCGTTCTTCTTGAACTCGGCCTTCATGATCTTGAACTGACGACGGCACTCGTCGATCATCGAGAAGGCGGCCCGACCGACCGCGTTCATCGTCATCGCACAGAAGACGAAGACCAGCATGACCCCGACGAAGAGACCGGCGAGCACCTTCGGGTTCATCAGCGTGACGTCGTAGAAGCTCAGAAGCTGCGGGATCGTCGCCTTCTCGGCGCTGACGATCTCGAAGGGGTAGGAGTCGCTTCCCTTCGCCCTGACGTAGAGGCCGTTGCCGAGGGCCCGGGCGTCGCTCAACGACCAGTCGGAGGCGAAGCCCGCCTCGATCGTGCTTCGATCGCGGGGAGCCAGGAGCAGGGCACCGGCCGGAACCGGGGTTTCCTCACCGGGGGCGGCGTTGATGGCGAAGACGCCGTGGTCCTCGTAGACCGCCGCGGTGGAGGCCAGTGCCTCGGGCGGCGTGGACACCACGCCCAGGTTCGTCTTCACGGTGATCACGTACGCCGCGAGCAATGCCAGTGCCGTCAACGCGGCCGAGCCGATGGCGAATCCCTTCCCGGTCGCAGCGGTCGTGTTGCCGAGCGAATCGAGCATGTCGGTACGTTCGCGGACGATCGGCTCCTGGTGGGTCATCTCCGCGTTGCCGCCGGCGTTGTCGGCGATCGGGCCGTAGGCGTCGGTCGCGAGGGTGATGCCGAGGGTGGACAACATGCCGACCGCGGCGATGCCGACGCCGAACACGCCCATGAGGAACGTCTCGGTGCCACCCGCGGCGACGAACGCGACCAGGATCGCCACCACCACGGTGATGAGTGGAATCCAGGTCGACTTCATGCCTTCGGCGATGCCCGAGATGATCACCGTCGCAGGACCCATCTGGGCCTGCTCGGAGATCCGTTGCGTCGGAGCGTGCTCGTAGGAGGTGTATCGCTCGGTGCCCCAGGCGATCACCAGACCGGAGAGAAGACCGGCGATGATCGCGATCCACAGCCCGACCCAGCTGACCCCGGGGACGGCGTTGAGGGTGAACCAGAGCAGGCCGGCCGAGCCGAGCACGATCAGGGCGGAACTCATCCAGACGCCCATGTGGAGGCTCTTCAGGAGCTCCGCGAGCGAGGCGCCTTCTTTGGTCCGGACGACGAAGATCGACAGGATCGAGGCGAGGATGCCGAGGCCGGCGAGTGCGGGAGCCAGGGTGACGAGCTTCAGCCCGTTCAGCATCTCGTTCTCGGAGCCCGGGGCGAAGAGCTGGATCGAAGCCGCGGCGGCAAGGGCCATCGCGGCCAGGACCGATCCGTAGTAGGACTCGTAGAGATCCGCACCCATGCCCGCCACGTCGCCGACATTGTCGCCCACGTTGTCGGCGATGGTCGCGGGGTTGCGGGCGTCGTCCTCGGGAATGCCGGCCTCGACCTTTCCGACGAGGTCCGCGCCGACGTCGGCGGCCTTGGTGTAGATGCCGCCGCCCACCCGGGCGAACAGGGCCTGCAGGGAGGCACCCATGGCGAAGCTGAGCGTGATGGTCGTGATGTCGACGAGGCCGGCCTCGAACGAGTTGCCGAACACGACGTAGAGGAGGAAGAACCAGACCGAGATGTCGAGCAGGGCGAAACCGGTCACGCAGAGGCCCATGACGGCCCCGGCGCGGAAGGCGACGGTGAGCCCGTTGTTGAGCGACTCCTTCGCCGCGGCCGTCGTTCGAGCCGACGCATTGGTCGCGGTCTTCATTCCGAAGAACCCGCAGAGACCGGAGAGAATGCCGGCGACCGCCACGCCGCCCACCGTCCAGAACTGCTGGATGCCGGCCGCCGCCATGACCGCCAGCACGACGAGCAGTCCGACGAAGACCATCGTGACGATTCGATTCTGGCGACCGAGGTACGCACCCGCCCCGTCCCGAACCGCCTTGGCGATTCGAATCATCTCGTCGTCACCCTCCGTGTGTCCCATCACGTTCTTGAAGAAGAGCAGTGCCGCGATCAGCGCGAGCACCGCGCCGATGGGAGCGAGGAACCAGGCAGGAGCCTCAGTGATCGTGGGCAGCTCGGCCAGGAGCACGCTGGTCGGGGACATCGAGGTCAGCATCGATTCGAATCCTTCACGAGACGCGAAGAGGGTGGAAGTCCGGGGGCGGCATCATCGCCGAAACACCCGGCTCGCGGGAGCGTAAGCAGGACCTGCACCACACCGGTCCCACTGGAGGGCGACCGGCCCTTCTACACCGGGCGGACGCCGGATCTATGAACCTTGGAGATCGGACGGATCGCGACGATTCGGTCAGGAATCGCCAGCAATCGGCGGTTGGAGCTCAGGGAGGCGGATTACTCGGAGTCGAGGAACTGCAATCAGCGGGTCATCATCGCCTGGCGGGCCACGCGGGCCTCTCGCTTCCGGGCCTCGCGCCGGCTCCGCTCGGAGGGCTTCTCGTAGTACTGACGCTTCTTCACGTCCTTCGTCAGCCCTTCCTTCTCGCAGAGCTTCTTGAAGCGACGAAGCATCTGCTCCGCACTTTCGCCACCACGAGCCTTGATTCGAATCGCCATGCCGTACGTACTCCTGGCCC
>JAYZBK010000159.1:0-4447 GCA_036339295.1 Planctomycetota bacterium | reverse complement strand
GACGGTTCCTCGACGAGCCGGGGCGATACACGCTGGCCGAGAACACCTGGCTCGCGCAGCAGGACCTCGTCCGCAGGTTCCACGAGTCGTTCCCCGGCATGCCCGAGGTCTCGACCGAGGGGTTCGATGAACGGGCGGTCCCGGAGTTCCGGGCCGCCGTCACGGAACGGACCGGGATGACGCGGCTCGACGATCGCTTCGACGATCTCGCCGGGTTCCTCTGGGACCGCGACGCCCTCGTCCTGATCGGGGATCCCGCGTGGCGGGTCGAGCTGGACGAGCGGCCGCTTCCCTGGACCGCTTCGGTGAGCCGCGAGGGGACGAGGCTGGTGATCGAGGCGAGCGTCCATGCCGACCTCGCCGAGGTCGCGACGCCCGCGATCGTCCTCGAGGATCGAGTCGTCCCGGGAGAGATCCTCGAGGGGGCCTTCCTCGATCCGGTGGTGCTGGACGACCTCGTCTTCCTCCCCGGGCTCGGCGACCTCGACGTGGGCGCGACGGCCCGACTGGTCGTCGAGGCGCCGCTGGTCGAGACCCCGCCGGAACCATGCACGGTCGACCCCGCCGCACTGGACGCCGCCCTCGAACCCGTGCCGGCCGCCGACCGGGACCGGCTCCGACTCGTGATCGAGTCGGCGGGGGGGAACGGGTGCGAGCTCGTCGAGGCCCTCCGACGGGTCGCCCCCGCCCGTCGACCCTCGATGGTGCACCTGCTCGCGAACCTGCCGCCCCGCGATCGCGGCGACCTGCCGGCCCGCTTCCTCCTCGAGCAGGTCGACCTGGCGCACGAGTCGTTCGAACGGTCACCCTGGCGCGAGGGCGTCCCGGAGGCGGTCTTCCTCGAGGCCGTCCTGCCGTACGCCCACATCGATGAACGCCGGGACGACTGGCGGGCGGACTTCACGCGCCGCTTCGCCGGCGTGGCCCGCGACGCCCCCTCGCAGGAGGAGGCGGTCCGCCGGTTGAACGAGACGGTCTTCGAGACCTTCGGCATCGGGTTCGACCCGAACAAGCGACTCACCAACGAGCAGAGTCCGTACCAGACGATCGTCCAGCGGTGCGCCAGCTGCACGGGCATGTCGATCATGCTCGCCAACGCGTGCCGGGCGGCGGGCATCCCCGCGCGGGTCGCCGGCATTCCCGAGTGGCCCACCGGGGACAACCACACCTGGATCGAGGTGTACGACCCCGCGGACGGTCGCTGGCACTGGATCGAGGCGTTCGGTCGAGGCCGCTACGACGAGGGGTGGTGGGTGGAGAAGGTCCGCGGGATCGCGCAGGCCGATCACGACGATCCGCGGCATCGCCTCTGGGCGGCTGGTTGGGCGAGACCGGACGGCGTGCCCGACCGGGTTCCGTTGTGGTGGCTCGACGAGGACGACGACCCCATTCCGGGGGTGGATCGCACCGCGGCCTACGCGGTCGATCGCAGCAGGCCCTAGGCGGCAGCACCCGGGCGGTTCCGCTCAGTCGTCGCGAAGCCGGGCGTAGACCGCGTGGTCGATCGGCCGGCCGTCGATCCACTCCGCCGCCCGGCACGTCCCTTCCAGCCGGAACCCGAGTCTCTCCGCGACCGACCTGCTTCGCTGGTTGTCGCCGGCGGCCCGGATCTCCACCCGATGGAATCCCGCGAGGAAGAGCTGCGACATCAGCGAGAAGACCGATCGGCTGATGAAGCCGAGGCCCTCGTACCTTCCCGCGATCCAGTAGCCGATCGCCGCCCGGCGATGCCCGATCGCGACGGAGTGGGTGCCGATCACGCCCACGACGGTCGGGACTCCGTCGATTCCGGCGAGGATCGCCCAGTCGCCGGATTCGTTCCGCATGCTCCTCGACCGCGAGTCCTCGACGAAGAGGAGCGTGTCCTCGACCGTCCTGGTCGACGAGACCCACGGAAGCCGGGCACCGAGGCGATCCCGGTCCTCGTCGACCAGCTCGAAGATCGCCGGGGCGTGCCGGGGCTCGACCGGCTCCAGTCGCAGGTCGGGACCGGCCTGGAGCGGCTCGATCGGGTGCTCGATGGGCATCGGATCGACTATAGTGTCATTCGAACGGCCGCCGCTTGGGCGACCGCCGCCCGGAGACGTCCATGATCCCCGTCCTGCTCTCGAACGCCCTCTGGCTCCTCGTCTGCCTCGCCTACGCGGCGCTGCTCTTCTGGCAGGCGGGACGCGATCGCAAGGCCGGCACCGGCTTCGTCGACGACGACTGAAGCGAACGGCCGCGGGCGGATGCCGCACGCGTCTCGATCAGCCCTCGACCGGACCCCAGGCGGCGATGAGCAAGCCGAGGTCCGCGGGGCCGACGACACCATCCCCATCGAGGTCGGCGGGATTGGATCCCGTCTCGTTCCAGGCCGCGATCAGCAGGCCGAGGTCGGCGCTGTCGACCATGCCGTCACCGTTGAGATCGGGTGTGACCGGGGCCGGTGGCAGTTCGTAGACGACCTCGAGCCGGGGACGGAGGAGCGGGTTGCCCGATTCGCTCGTCAAGATCGTGATGCCGTCGTCGTTGCCGCCGATGATCTCGGGGAGGATCGCGACGCCCCAGTTGGGCTGTCCATCCGACCACGCCTGCACGAGGCCGGTGAGGTCGATCCGTCGCATGCCGTCCGAGTTCGGGACGTTGTCGCCGAGGAAGCTGCCGACCGGGTTCCCGAGGTCGGTGCCCACCGAGAGTCCGTCGCCGAGCGAGTTCCAGGTCGAATCCTCCGACCATGGCACGAGCACCGGATGGACGAAGAAGCTTGGATTCGCGAAGGGGTTGTCGATGTCGCCCGCGATGTCGAGCACGAGCGTCGCGGAGCGGATCGTCGCCCCCGACGGGACGTGGCCGGGTTCGGCACCCTCGCTGAACATCCCGTCGAATCGCACGAGCGCCTGGCCCCGCTCGTCGGTGAAGATCGAGTTCGACACGTCGTCGTCGGAAGTGCGGGTGTCCTGCTCGCCGTAGCTCGCATCCGGCTCGTCCTCGTTGATCCAGGTGTCCCGCGTGCCCTGGTAGCCGTTGATGCCCTGCTGGAACGCGGCGAAGCCGTCGAGGGTCCGGTGCCGATCGAAGTCGACGTCAAGGGAGAACAGGCTCTCGTCGGTGAACCGGAACTCGTCGAGCCAGGGGGAGTACGACTCGAACTCGATGCGGCCGGCCGGGACGTCGAAGGTCATGATCCGGAGCCAGCCGTTCCCGCCGTTCGGGTCGTCCTGGTAGTCGGCGAGGACCTCGTGCACCGGGAGGCCGGCGACGTTGGTCGAGGTCTGTCGGTACTCCTCGTGGAAGTGGCCGCAGTTCACGAGGAAGATGTTGGGGTTCCGCCGCACGAACCACTGGAAGAGCTCCTCGGACCGGATGCCGAAGGGCTGGCGGGGCGGCTCGAACGTGTACCAGATGTCGGGATAGCGACCGCTCGGGACGACCGGGACCCCGGCGGTGTAGTCCTCGGCGTCCTGCAGGTACCGGTGGGTCGTGAAGACGACGGCCAGGTCGCGGTGTCGGTCGAGGACGCCCTGGGCCCACGCGAGTTCCGAGGCGGGCGTCTCGCATTCGACGCTCAGGCCGATGAAGTCGCGATCGTCGCCCGAGAACACCTGCCAGGTGCTCATGCCGGTCGGGCTCGACTCGCGGAAGTACGGCCTCCCGATGTACCGGTCGGGGCCGAAGTAGAAGAGGTAGTTCTCGGGGATGTAGGGCTCGCCGGAACCGCCGTTGGCGGTGATGTCGTGGTTGCCGCTCGTGACGCCCTGGGGCACGCCGGCCTCGTCGAGGAGGACCATCGCATCGTCGGCGTTGATCCACTCCTCCTCGCGATCGGCCCGCTGCACGAGGTCGCCGTAGTGCGTCACGAAGCGGATGTCGAGCGTGTTGATCTGATCCGCCACCCAGGAGGTCTGGTCGACGAAGACGAAGGGGAAGCTCTGGCTGTAGTTCTGGGTGTCGGGCAGGCCGATGATCGAGAAGACGCCGTCGTCGGCGTGTGCCGCGGCTCCGGGGCCGGCGAGGATCGCGGTGATCGCGAGGACCGTGGTGCTCATCTTCATCGTGTCTTCTCCGTTCGCCCGGGCGATGGGCACCGAGGAGCCTACGGGAGAATCGGCTCGTCCACGCCCCTCGATCCGGATGATCTCGATCATCGTCGGCGAGGTGATCGTCCGTTGGGGTGCAAGTGCCTCCGGTGAAGCGGCTTGGCACCCGACCCGCCGCATCGCCTCGCTCGGGTAGGCTTGCCCGGTCCAGTCCCCGATCACCCGGAGCGATCATGTCCGACCACCTCGAGATCTCGACCACCGACCGGGCCGTGTGCATCCGGCCCGTCGGGCGGCTCCACGCCGCCGACTACGACCTGATCCGCCCGGCGATCGACGCCCTCGTCGAGCGTCGGGGCTCGATCCGCGTGCTCTTCGAGGCCGAGGAGATGGAGGGCTGGACGCCTGCCGCCATGTGGGAGGACCTC